>JBCBSA010000220.1:0-5177 GCA_039819425.1 Planctomycetota bacterium | reverse complement strand
CTACGCCGGCGTCGGCATCGAGGTGGTCACCCTCGTCGACTGGCCGATGGGCCTGGGCAAACCCGCCGTCCGCCAGATCGAAGCCGTCGCCGCCGCCAAAGACGGCACCCACATCCTCGACCTCCCCGCCCCCCCGGCCCCGGAAGGGGGCCGCGGCGACGACGTCGCGTGGCTGCGCGACGATCTGTACGCCGTGGTCCAAACGGTCCGCGAGGTGACCCGGTCGGTGCGGCTGCGGGTCGTGCTGATCGACCCGGCGCTCACGGCCGACCGCGACCGCTTCAGTCGGGTCTGCGGCGTGGTGCGTGAGGCGGGGGCCGATGCCGTGGTGATTTCCGGCGACGGCCTCGATGCGGAAAGCCTTGAAGGGCTGAAACGCGACGCCCGTCCGCTGGCGGTGGTCGTGCGATGGGACGCGGAGCCTCCCGACCCGGTCATCGTGTCGGTAGCGGATCGTCTCCAGTGGTCAATGCGTTAGGTTGTGTCGATGAACCACACCAAGGTCCGCGACGTGACGATCGGCCCCGACGCCCCGCTGGCGGTGATCGCCGGGCCGTGTCAGGCCGAGTCTTACGACTTGTGTGTGACCGTCGGCGAGGCGGTGCGGGACCGCTGCGCCGAGCTCGGGCTGGGCTACGTGTTCAAAGCGTCCTACGACAAAGCGAACCGCAGTTCGATCCACACCGCTCGCGGGCCGGGGCCGGAGGAGGGGTTACGTTTGTTGGAGCGGGTGGGACAGACGCTGGGCACGCCGGTGACGACGGACGTGCACGAGCCGGGGCAGGCGACGGCGGCTGGAGGAGTTGTCGATCTGATTCAGATCCCGGCGTTCCTGTGTCGGCAGACCGACCTGTTGGTCGCCGCGGCGAAGACGGGCAAAGCGGTGAACGTGAAGAAGGGCCAGTTCCTCTCGCCGGCCGAGATGACCAACGTCGTGGCCAAGCTGACCGAAGCGGGGTGCGACAACCAGGTCTTGACCGAACGCGGCACGTTCTTCGGCTACCACCGGCTGGTCAACGACTTCGCGGGCCTGTACGACATGATGCAGTTGGGCTGGCCGGTGTGCTTCGACGTCACCCACTCGACGCAGAACCCCGGCGGCGGGGGGACGCACACGGGGGGCCGGCCCGAGGTCGCCCCGACGCTGGCGCGGTGCGCCGTGGCGGCAGGGGTTCAGGCGCTGTTCCTCGAGACCCACCCCGACCCGCCCTCGGCCCAGTCGGACGCGGCGACGATGCTGCCGCTGACCCAGACGCTGGAACTGCTGGGCGAACTGGCGAGACTGCACCGGGCGTGATGAAGAGATTTGCCGCCAAGGACGCCAAGAGCGCCAAGGGAGGCAGCAAGGCCAATTTGAAGAAGTCAGGAAGAGAGGAACCAAGGAAATACCTGGATTGGATTCCTGGCTTCCTCCTTTCCTGACTTCCATTAGATAGCTAATAGGTTGGGAGGCTTGATTTGTTGTCTTCCTTGGCGCTCTTGGCGTCCCTGACGGCAAATCCAGATTTTTCGCAACCCCGGGGGAGACGGCGACGTCTTAATGCTGTCTCGGGCCGGGCGCGGCCCGTATGATAAACGTAAGGATCCGGCATGCCGCCGGGTCTGTCCGGAGTCTTGGACCATGACCGCGACGCAGCGCACGCTCGGCCGGGCCCGCCGGCGACTGGTTGGACACAACGCCCTGCGGGCGCTGGGGTGGGGTGTGCTGATCGGCGCGGCCGCGGCGGGGTTGGCCGTGGTGGGGATGCACTTCGTGGGGGTGCCGGTGCCGTGGTGGGGGCTGGCGAGCGTCGGCGGGGCGGCGGTGCTGGTGGCCGCGCTCGTGGCGGTCTTGCGTCGGCCCAACGACCAGCGGGTGGCGGTGCTGGTGGACGAACGGCTGGGTCTGAAGGATCGGCTGGGCACGTCGTTGTACGCGGCGTCGCTGGAAGACAGCGAGCTGACCCGGCGGGTGATCGACGACGCGGAGCGGGCCGCGGGCGAGGCGAAGGTCGGCCAAGCGTTCCCCGTCCGGCCGACGCCGGTGTGGTGGGGGGCGCTGGCGGCGGTGGCGGCCGTGGCGGTCCTGGCGCTGGACCCGTTCGGTCTGCAGCAGCGGGCGTTGGCCAAGGCGCAGGCCAAGCTCGCCGCGGCCGAGGAAGCACGGCAGCTCGAGGAGGCTTTGGAGAACGCCAAGGAGGAAGCCGAGGCGTTGGCCGAGGACGCCGAGGCGCGGGACGAAGACGGTGTGGCCGAAGACGAGCTCGATCCGGCCGACCTCGATGAACAACTCGAAGCGCTGCTCACCCAGCGTGACCTGTCGAACCCCGAAGACCAGCGGGAAGCCGCCGCCGAGGTGTCGGATCTGCAGGAGAAGTTTGAAGAACAGATCGCACAACAGGAGGCAGCGGTCGAGGCGCTGCAAAACACGTTCAGCCAACTTGATGCCGGTGAGCGTGGTCCGACCGACCGGTTTGCGGATGCGCTGCGTCGCGGCGATTTCTCGTCGGCTCAGGAAGAGCTCGCCCGCCTGGCCGACCAGATCGAATCGGGCGACCTCTCCGAGTCGCAGCGGGAGCGGGCGTCCGAGCAGCTCGCCGCGCTGTCCGAGCAGCTCGAACAGATGGCCGAGCAGCAGGAACAGCTCGCCGAGGAGGCGGAGCAGGCCGCGAACCAGGCGATGGAGAACGCCGGGCTGACCCCCGAACAGATGGAGCAGCTCGCCGAGCAGGGCTTCTCGCCCGAGGCGGTGCAGCAGGCGCTCGAGCAGGCGTTGCAGAACCAGGGCATGACGCAAGAGCAGGCGCAACAGGCCGCCGAGCAGCTCCAGCAGCAGATGCAGCAAGCCATGCAGCAGGCCCGCAACAGCCAGAACGCCGGCGACGCCGCCGAGCAGCTCGCTCAGCAGATGCAGCAGATGTCCCAGGCCATGCAGCAGCAGGGCCTCGAGAACCAGCAGCTCCAGGACGCGATCCAGCAGATGCAGCAGCAGCTCGGCGAGTGTGCCGGCGAACAGGGGCAGCTCCAGAACATGAAATCCGCCAGCCAGCAGATGCAAGAGGCGCTGCAGCGCATGGCCCGCCTCGGCCAAACCGATCCCAATCGCCCCGGTGGCGCGGGAGGCATCGACGGCGGCGGGGGCGACGGCGGCGACCCCATCGGCGACGAACGCGCCCCGCTCAACCCCAACTCCCGCGCCGTCTCCGACGCCAACGGCGAACCCCGCGGCCGAGTCATCGCCTCGTGGACCCGCGACGGCCAGATGTCCAAGGGCGAAGCCCGCGTCACCTTCAACCAGGCCGTCACCGAAGCCCAGGCCGACGCCGAGCGGGCCGTCACCGAAGACCGTACGCCCAAGCGTTACCACAAGGCGATCCGTGACTACTTCGGGAACCTGCCGACGCGGCCTGAAGACGCGAATTGACGGGGAGGTGGTTGCGGCCCGGGGCTAACGCCCGACACATCGGCTTCTGAATCGAGATCCTTCGAAGTTCCAAACGCGAGCCGCTGACACCCCACCTTGTCTTTCCGTTTCGACCATCCCGAACTGCTCTGGCTGCTTCTGCTCGCCGGCCCGATCGGGTGGCTGGGGTGGACGTGGCTGACCACGGTCGAGCCGCTGCGCCGCGGGATCGCGGTGGGGCTGCGGGTCGTGGTGCTGGTGCTGCTGGTGTTGATGCTCGCGGGGCTGCGGGCCGAGCGGCGGCACACCGACCTGACCGTCATCGCCGTCGTCGACCGCTCGGCCTCCATGCGCGTCTTCGCCGCACCCCCGGAAGTGGGCAACGCCGCGACCGGAGGCGTTAACACCGGAGCAGCCACCCCTAATGCCGTGGCTACTTCCGGGGGGGGCGGGATGACGGCGGCGGTCGCCGACTTCCTCGAAGCCGCCGCGGGCGACCGCCAGCCCGACGACCGCTTCGGCGTGGTGGCCTACGACGACCGGCCCACCGTCGTCACCCGCCCCGGCAACACGGTGCGTTACGACCCCGTCGCCGACGCTCCGACCCGCGAGGGCACCGACACCGCCGCCGCCATCGAGTGGGCCATGGCCGCCAAGTCCGACGCCAACACCGCCCTGCGCCTCGTCCTCGTCACCGACGGCAACGACACCACCGGCGACACCCTCGCCGCCGCCCGCGCCGCCGCCGCCGCGGGCGTCGTCATCGACGTCCTGCCCGTGAAGTACCGCGACGGCGACGAGGTCCTCGTCGAAGGCGTCTACACCCCCGTCGAGGCCCGCGAGGGCCAGACCGTCGCCGTCCGCGTCGTCCTGCGTGCCACCGCCCCCACCGCCGGCCAACTCCAGCTCAAACACGACGGCCGCGTCCTCGATCTCAACGGCCCCGACGTCGAGGGCAAGGGCCTGCCCATCGCCCCCGCCGACTGGTCCGACGCCCGCGCTTTGACCGAGAACAGCGACACCTCGGCCCCCAGCCCGACTGCGCCGCCCCAGGTCCGCGACGCCGAGGGCCGTTACGTCTTGGCCAAACAGATCGACGTCCCCATCGCCGCCTCCGGCGCAAACCGCTTCGCCGCCGTCTTCGAGTCGGCCGCGGCCGATCATTCAACAGACACCGTCGCGGTCAACAACACCGCCGAGTCCTTCACGCTGGTTCAGGGCCGCGGCCGTGTCCTGCTGGTCGACAACCTCGGCGGCACCCCGGGCGACATCCTGCCGGGCGCCCTCGCCTCCCGCCAGATCAACCTCGACGTCGTCCCCCCCGGCGGCTTCCCCACCGACCCCGTCGACCTCTCCCGCTACGACGCCGTCCTCTTCCAGAACGTCCCCGCCGACCGCATCACCGGCCAACAGCAACAGATGCTCGCCCGCTACGTCAACGACCTCGGCGGCGGCTTCGTCATGCTCGGCGGGCCCGACTCCTTCGGCGCCGGCGGATGGACCAACTCCGTCATCGACCGCAACATCCTCCCCGTCGATTGCGAGATCCCCTCCCAGACCATCCTCCCCACCGGTGCGCTGGTCATCTGCCTCGACCGCTCCGGCTCGATGGCCGTCAACGTCGGCAGCACCGGCAAGTCCCAGATCGAGCTCGCCGGCGAGGCCGCCATCCTCACCCTCCAGACGCTCTTCCCCGAAGACCTCTTCGGCCTCATCGCCTTCGACGCCAGCCCCAAGTGGATCGTGCCCCTCGCCAAGAACGACAACCCTCAGCAGGCCGCCCGCCTCATCCGCT
>JBCBSA010000219.1:0-5191 GCA_039819425.1 Planctomycetota bacterium | reverse complement strand
CTTGACCGCGTTGGCCCCCACGTCGATGCCCCACGCTTCGTTCTTGTTTGCCATGACAGGGTTCTCCAAAGCGCCGCGTCGAGGCGGCATTCACATCGGATCGAGGCGGGTAGAGGCCGTGAAAGAAACGCTAGTGCGGGCCAGACAACCGACGCCGCAGAGGTTCTACGACGGCTCGCCGCGGCGGGTGCGGAAACGGCGTCGGCCCGTGTGCGGCGACGGCCCGCGGTTCGGCCACGACGCGTCGGTCAGCCGATCCCCGTGGGCATCGGCCGGTACGGGGCCGAACGGTGATACTGGTTGTCCTGAGCACGGGGACGGCAGGGACCGTATCGAAGATAAACAGATGGCGTCCGCTGCCCATGCTTGCATCAGGTATTAAACCCTTGCGGCGGCATGAGGTCAAGGTTTTCCGCGCGGGGAAACACCGATAACCGCCGGATGCCCGGCCCGTGCAACTCGGGCCATTTGACCCGACGCTTACGCTCCGCGAGAATACTGGGCTGATTGGATTGCCCGGGCCACCCGGGGCCGTAGCTCAATTGGGAGAGCGCTGCGTTCGCAATGCAGAGGTTGAGGGTTCGATCCCCTTCGGCTCCACTCGGTTTTTGACCCCCGACTTCAAGTTTGAGCGGGTGCGTCGCAGCCGCCCTTTCCGGGGGGCGACGGGTCGCAGGAGACGCTTCGCGTCGCCCGCCCAACATGAGGTTGGCGTGCTCTCAGCCAACACCTCCGGTTTGGACGGTGTCCCCGTTTCTGGGAGCCCGCCGCACCGTCAACCCCTTCTTGGGGTCCGCCTTCTCAGGACCCGGAGTTCGCACGCCGGCGTTGCATCCGCATCTCGCCAAAGAGCTGGCTGTTTTGGGCGCTGCCGTTGGTCGCGCGGTCGTTGATGCGTTCGTCGGACGGGCCGTTCCCCCGATTGCCGCGCTCCCCGCGGTCACCCCGCTCGGCCCGCCTCTCCCGCATCTCTTGCATCAGCTCGTCGCGTTCGGCGGGAGACGCCAGGACGTATTGTTTGATGAACGCTTCGCGCTCGGCGTTGCGAGACGCGCGGAGTGCGTCCCGCATCGCTTCGTTCTCGCGGATCAGCTGCCGGCGGGTGTCGGGGTCGGCCGAGCCGAACTGCTCACGGATCACGTCGAGGTAGGGCTGTTTTTCCTGCTTGGTCAGGCGAGCGAACTTCGACGACTCGACCAGCGCCTGGGCGTCCTCGATCGTCTCGGGCATGGCCGGCGGGGTGAAGTACCACGCGGCCCCCGCCGCGACACCGAGGACGGCGATCGCCCCCGCCGAGACGAACGTGGCGCGCATCGTTTTCCGGCGGCGTTCGGCTTTTACGTCGATTTCCTGGACTTGGATCTTGCTGGGCATGGGGAGACGTCCTGTCGGGTTTAGAAGCCGGGGAGGTTGATGTCCACGTGGCCGTCGGCGAAGAGGAGGTTGCGTTTGAAGTGGCGCTTGGGCACGAACAGGTCGCTGCCGTCTTCGAGGAAGAAGGTCGAGCCGCCCTCGGGCCCGTCCTCGCCGTCGAAGTCGCTGGCGATGCGGATGTACGAGGCGTCCCAGCCGCGGCGTTCGATGAACGGCCGGGTGAGGATATCGGGCAGGGTTTGGCCGACGAGGAACGGCTCGTACTTGTAGCTCATGCCGGCGCGCGGGTAAACGGTGTCGTCGTCGGGGCAGAGGTAGACGCGGTTGGTGTCGGGCGGCGGGCCGGCGTCGAGGTAGTCGTCGAGGACCTCGAAGAGCGGGGGGTCGGTGCTGAGGGTGGGGAAGGGCGAGGGGATGGGGCGGGCCGAGGGGAACAGGCCGTCGTAGTCCTGGGTGTAAGACTCGAAGACGAGGCCCAGCTGGCGGAGGTTGCTGGAGCAGGTCACGCGTTGGGCGGATCGGCGGGCCCCAGCGAGGGCGGGCAGGAGGATGCCCACGAGCAGGGCGATCACGCCGACGACCACGAGCAGCTCGATGAGGCTGAAGCCGGCGGGGGTCCGGACGGTACGGGGGCGGCGGGTCATGGGGGTGGTTTCCGGCGGTGACGGCGGGGAGGCGTCGCGGTCGCCGGGAACAACGCGGCACGTGTCGGGTTATTGCCCGTCGGCCGGCTCGAATTTCATCACCAAATCGAACAGCTCGGCGTCCAGCGCCTCGGCCACGCCGCGGTCTTTGAGCATCGCCAGCTTCAGCGTGTCGCAGGTGAACCGGGCGTCGAGATTGGTCTCGACCGCCCGGCCCATCCCCTCGAGCACCACCAGGTCCACGCCCGCCGCCTCGACCGCCTCGACCAACACGGGGCTGAGCCGAGTCAAGTCGATCAGCGGGGCGTGGTTGCCGCTGGGCACGAGCGTGAGCCGGCCGCTCCTCTCCGCCTCGGCGAGGGCCGGGTCGAACGCGGCGACCCGATCGACCAGGTCGGTGAGCTCGTCGTGGGTGACGTCGTTGAGCGACGGGTGGGTGTTGGCGGTGAGGATCACGGCCGTGCCCCGCCGCAAAAGCTCCCGGGCCAAGGGCAGCATCCCCAGCGTCATGTCGGGCCCGGCGTTGTCCACGAACAGCACCGCCGCCCGGTGCGCCGGCCCGTTGAGCCGCGAAAGCCAGGCGTCCAACCCGTCGAACCGCCAGGGCCTGGGCTTGAGCTTGGCCCGTACGGCCCGGAAGTCGACCCGTTGGTCGGTGAACATCGAGACGGTCTCGGTCGCGCCCAGGTCGTAGATATTGCCGGCGAAGACGCCCTCGACGACGGCGACCCGCCGGGCGTCCTCGTCCAACGCGTCGAGCTCTTCGAGCAGTTCCGGCAGGAGGCCGAGGGCGTGCTCGGTATCGGTCTGCTTGGCGAGCCGGTAGGCGTCGGCGATGCCGGCGGCGCGCAGCGCGTTTTCCCGGGCGGTGCAGATCGTGAGGATGTCGAGACGTTCGACGGAGGCGGGGTCGTGCTCGATCCGGTCGAGGTAGGCGTGGAACCGGTCGGCCGCGTCGCCGACGGCGCGTTCGACCGCCTCGGCGTCCTCGCCGCGGTCGTCCGCTTCCTTGCGGTAGGCGTCGAGCAGGCTCGGGAAGTGGCCGCGGAACAGCGACAGCCAATAGGCCCGGCGGTCGTCGTCGGCGGCGAGGTCCCAGCCGCAGGCTCGGTAGCCGTCCGGGTCGGTCAGCAGCGGGAAGACCGCGGTGTCGGTGGGGGGGAACGGCAACGTCATCGCGTCGGCCCAGACGATAGCGAAAACGGCCGGCTGGTCGGGAATGGACCGGGCCGCGCGCACAAAACATCGGCGATCTCGGACCAAAACCGCCGCTCCACGAAAAAATCTTAAGCGTCGGTCCACACCGAGCTTGGGCCCCGGCCGTGGGTGCGGAAGGAAAGCCCTGTGCGCACATCCGCTGCGGCGTGTCCTCTTATGTGGCCCCCGGGCGCGCGACGGATCGCTTTCCAGGCAAGGAGAACGCCGTGGCGAATGGACCCGGGATCAGGCCGGCTGGGGTTCGGGTCGGACGTGGCGACCCCCGGAAGTCCACCTTGTCGGAACTTCCCGGGGTCGGAGCCGACCCGCAACGGCCGAGGGCTCGGGTGCTTTGAACCGTTGCCCCGTGGAGTGGCCACACTTCCGGGGGCGGGCACCGCGGGCTCGCTCTTTGGCAATCCGTGCGGAACGGCTGTCCGGCCCACCCGCCGGGTCGGCGGGTCACAACGCCGCGAAGTTCTTGAGGATCTGCAGCCCCACGCGCTGCGACTTCTCGGGGTGGAACTGGGTCGCCCAGACGTGGTCGCGGTGGACCGCGGCGCAGAACGGCCCGCCGTAGTCCGCCGTCGCCGCCACGGCCGACGCGTCGTCGGGCACGCAGTGGTAGCCGTGGACGAAGTAGACGTAGGCCTCCTCGTCCAGCCCGGCGAACAGCGGGCTGTCGTCTACGGGTTCTAGCCGGTTCCACCCCATGTGCGGCACCTTCAGCCGACCACCGGAAGCCCCGCCCCCGGAAGCTTCACCCCCGCGGTCTTCCCGAAAACGCACCACCCGCCCCGGCACGACGCCCAGCCCCGCCACCGGCTCGCCGCCCACGTCGTCGACCTGTTCCGTCGAGCTGTCGAACAACAGCTGCATCCCCATGCACACCCCCAGTAGCGGCCGACCGGTGTCGAGGAACCGCCGTACCGGTTCGACCATCCCGCGTTCACCCAGCAGCCGCATCCCGTCGGCGAAGTTGCCCACCCCCGGAAGGATCAATTTTTCACATCCAACCACATCGTCGGGATCTGAAACCACCACCGCCCGCGTCCCGCCGAGGCGGTCGAACGCCTTCTGGACCGACCGCAGGTTGCCCATGCCGTAGTCGAGGATGCCGATCATAGAGATTCAGACGGTTGGTGTCGGTTGAGTCTCCCGGGGCGGTCGAAGCCCCGGTTCTGTATCCGCCTCAACCCTCGCCCAGCAGCACCACGATCTCGACGCGGCGGCTGAGCTGCTTGGTTTCCTTGGCCCGCTGGGCGCCGAAGCCCGCGGCGTACATCAATTCGGCGGGCAGGCCCTGCTCTTCGAGGTAGCGATAGACCGCGGCCGAGCGTTGCAGGCTCAGCTCGAGGTTGTCTTCCCAGTTGGACTTGCTGATCGGGTCGGTGTCGGTGTAGCCCTCGACGCGGACGCGGCGGCCGGGGTACTCGGTCTCGATGACGGCGGCGATCTCCGAGAGCGTGGTCCGCGAGGCGTTGGTCAGCGCCGCCTTGCCGGGGGCAAAGAGTAGGTCGCCGGGGACGCTGACGGTGACGGAGTTGGCACCGATGGTCGTGGTGACGCCGCCCGACACGTCGCCGAAGGGGTCGTCGGTGACGACCGGGGTGCCGCCGCCGGCGAGGTCGGCCCGCAGCGTCTGGTTTTCCTGGTTCAGCGCGTCGTTGGCCCGTCGCAGGTCGTCGATCAGGTCCTGGGCCTCTTCGTTCTGGGTGAACAGGGCGTTGCGCTCGTCGCGCAGCCGGTTGAACTCGGGCCCGCACCCCGTGGCCACCAACGCCAGACCTACCAAGCCGAGCCCGAAGATCGTCCGTGTCCGCTGCGTGCGCATCGCGTTCCTTTCGTGGGGAAAGTCGTGTCCCGCGGCCCTGATCGACCGCCGGAGGAGTCTAACAAAATAACAAGTTACGCTCGCCGACATCACCCCTAGGCATACGTGACCGCCGCGGAAGCTTCCGCGGGATCAGGGGAAG
>JBCBSA010000218.1:0-5198 GCA_039819425.1 Planctomycetota bacterium | reverse complement strand
ACAAAAAACGCTGCGCGGTAACGAGCCTATCGGCGCGGCGTGTCGGAAGACTTGAACAAAACGAACACGGCTCAAGCTGTTCTTCGCTTGAACCAGAAGATCAGGGCCACGAAGAGCAGCAGGTAGGCGGCCAGGAGCGCGACCGCGCCGACGACTTGTCCGAGCAAGCCGATGCAGGCGAAGACGCAGACCCCGGGGATGAACAGGCTCACGCGTTGGGGGAGGTTGGGGGTGAGCCGCTGGCGTGCTTCGTCGCCGAGGACGGCGGCCTTCTCGGCGGTGAAGCGGGCGCGGGGGATGAGCGCCAGGCCGCCGATGACGAGCAGGTAGTAGAACTGCGGGACCTGGAGGAAGGCGAAGCCGTAGTGCATCCGTGCATGTTACCCGCGGCGGGAAAGGCTTGTTTTTCAGGCGGATTCGGGCGTGGCGGCGGGGGGGGCGTCGGCTTGGGGTTGGCCGTCGTCGTGGTTGAGGGCGCGGGGCCCGCGGGCCCAGGTGTTGTACTTGACGATGCACCACAGGGCGCGGAAGCCGTCGCGGACGCCGATCTTCTTGCCCTCTTCGTAGGTGCGTCCGGCGTAGCTGATGCCGACCTCGTAGATGCGGATGCCGCGGAGGCGGGCGACCTTGGCGGTGATCTCGGGCTCGAAGCCGAAGCGGTCTTCGTGGATGTCGAGCCCCTGGATGATCTCGCGGCGGAAGACCTTGTAGCAGGTCTCCATGTCGGTGAGGTTGAGGTTGGTGAACGCGTTGGAGAGCAGCGTGAGGAAGGTGTTGCCCAGGCGGTGCCAGAAGTAGAGGACGCGGTGCGACTCGCCGCCGGCGAAGCGTGAGCCGAAGACGACGTCGGCCTTGCCCTCGGCGATGGGCTGGATGAGTCGGGGGTACTCCTGGGGGTTGTATTCGAGGTCGGCGTCCTGGATGATCACCAGGTCGCCGCGGGCGGCGGCGAAGCCGGTGCGCAGCGCGGCGCCCTTGCCCATGTTCTTCTCGTGGTAGAGCACGGTGCAGTCGTCGTCTTGTTCGTAGCGTTTGAGGATCTCGCGGGTCGAGTCGGTCGAGTAGTCGTCGACGAGCACGAGGTGCTTGTCGATGTCGACGGCGCGGACCTGCCGGACGATCTCGTCGAGGGTGGTCTCTTCGTTGTAGACGGGGATGACGACACTGAGTTTCATGGCGAGGGCTCGGGGTGGGGGTTCGGGAGGGCGGCGGAGGCGGTCGACTCGGCTCCGGGCGGTCGGTCCCGGCTCGCCTCGGCGCTGCCGGGCCGCCAGAGGACGGCCCGGGCCTCGAAGCCCTCGATGGTGTCGAGGACGGTGCCGTGGCGGGACAGGAGCATGTCGAAGAAGCTGGCTTCGTCGAGCCCGTTCCAGGACTCGACGTGGGTGAAGACCAGCCAGGTGTCCCGGCCGCCCTCGCAGAGGTCGACGATCTCGTCGCGGTAGCCTAGCCAATCGCCGCGGTGGTCGCCGCCGACGACGAGTTGTTCTTCGGGGAAGGTGAGGTCCGGGTCGAGGTGTTCTTGGTAGAAGCGGTAGGTCACCCGGCCGGCGTAGTAGAGGTAGGCGGTCTGGTCGGGCTCGAGCCGTTCGCCCACGGCCGCGAGGACGGGCGTGACCTGGTCGTCGAGCGGGGCGATGCCCCGGTTCATGACCGACCGGCTGACCATCAGCCCGGCGAAGAGGGCCATCACGACCAGGCCCACACGGCCCGCCAGCGCCCGCTGGACCTCGGCCAGCCCCGCCGCCACCAGCAGCAGGATCGGCGGCGCGAGGTACAACGCCAGGCGGTCCTGCATCGGGTACGCCCGGGCCACGGACGCGGCGACGGCCACGGCGACCGGTGCCACCAATAGCCACGCCCGCGCGTCCCGGCGGACGATCCCGGCCACGGCGCCGAGCAAGGCCATGCCCACGACCAAGCCCGGGAGCACCATCTGGGTCGCGTCGCGGAACGACAGCTGGAGCCGGATGAAGAACTTGTCGGGCCGGGGCAGGGGGCGGGGCAGGAAGCCGCCGGCCCAGTAGCTGTACATCATCGCGGCGGTGCCCTCGCCGGTCTCCTGGGGCTTGAGCACCCCGAAGAAGTGCGCCGCGCCCGCCGCCGCGGCGACCCCGGCCACCACGGCCAGCCCGGGCCAGTCGCGCTTCGGCTCGCCGTCGCCACGCCCCACGATCCGCGACCCGATCACCACCAGCCCGACCGCCGCGATCACCAGGTTGAACGACACCGAACACCACAGCCCCGCCGCCGCCACCGCCGACGCGACCACCGTCTCCTTGACCCCGCAGCGCCGCGACAGCAGCGTCAGCCCGACCCACAGCCCCAGTACGCAGAACAGCACGTCCAGCGTGTACGGCTTGACCCGCAGCGCCTGGAGCAAGAGCTCCGGCGACACCACCAACGCCAGCATCATCATCAGCCCCGGCAGCGGCTGGGCCATCCGTCGCACCAGCACCGCGAACGCGGCGAAGGCCCCCACCGCCGCCGCCGCCGGCAGCAGCCGGGCCGACGCCAGGCTCATGCCCATCAACTCGATCAACCCGCGGACCCCCGCCATGAAGCCGAACGGCGCGATCTGTTCGTAGGACAACGGCCCGGCGTAGTCGCGGACATCGAGTTCCAGCACGTTGAAGAGGATGTAGGCCTCGTCGAGGTACAGGCTGTTGGGCCGGCTGAAGTTGTAGGCTACCAACGCGGCCCCCAGCCCGACGAGCGCCCACAGCGCCGCGACGGCCACCGCCGACCATGCCGGGCGGTCCGCGTCGGGTGTCACGGTCACGGGCTGCCCCACCGGTGCCTGCATCATGGTTCCCTTATCGACAGCGGCGGGAATCCACTTTGGCCTAAAGGGGTAACCCCGCGCGGCGGCCGATCACCCGCCGCTCTCGGTCGGCGTCGGGGCTCGACCGGGCCGCCAACGCACGGCGAACGAGTCGAGGGCTTCGACCCGTTCGACCGTCTCGCCGTGCCGCTCGATCAGCAGGTTGAAGTAGTCGGCTTCGCGCAGCCGGCCGTTGCCGTTGGTATGTGTAAACACAAGCCACACCTCGCTTTCGTCCTCGGCCAAGGCCAGGACCTCGTCGTCGTAGCCCAGCCACCGCTCGCGATGGGCCTGCCCGCGGATCAGCCGGTCTTCCGGGAACGCCAGCTCGGGCGTGAGGTATTGGGTGTAGAAGTCGTAGACCTTCTCGCCGCCGTAGTACAGGTAAACCCTCTGGTCCGGTAGGTAGCGATCGTGGACCGCTTCGAGCACCGGCAGCAGGTCGTCTTCGAAGGGGGCCTGGCCCCGGGTGTCGAACGGCCAGGAGAACATGAAGAAGACCACGACCGCCGCCGCCACGACCCCGGCCCCTCGCCCGACCGAGCCGCCGATCGACTGTTGCAGCGTCGTCATGCCCTGAGCCAACACCAGGAACATCGACGGCGCCAGGAACAACGCCAGCCGCCCCTGCATCGGGTAGACCTTCAGCATCGCCAGCGCCGAGGCGAGCACGATCGGCGCGACGACCACCAGCCCCGCCCGGTTACGCCTCGCCACCCACACCCCGAACCCCAGCAGCGACAACGCCAAGGCCAGCCCCGGCAGCGACAGCTGCGTCGCGTCGGCCGCGAACAGCATCAGCCGGATCGTGAAACGGTTGGGGTCCAGGACCGGGATCGGCAGGAACCCGCGTTGCCAGAATGCGTCCATGTACTGGGCCGTGTCGCCCACCGTCTGTTGCGGACGCAGCACCCCGAAGAAGTGCACCGCCCCCGACACCGCGCTGACCAGTCCGGCCGTCAGCAGCGGCCCCCAGTCGCGCCGCGCCGGGCCGAACGCCCGGATCCCCAGCAGCGTTAGCCCCACCGCCGCCACCACGGTCACGAACGACACCGAGAACCACGCCCCCGCCGCGCCCACCCCGCCCAGCACCGCCGCCCACCCCCACGTGCACCGCCGGTCCGCCAACCGCACCGCCACCACCAGAAACAACACCGTGCACAGCACGTCGGCCGTGTACGGCTTCACCCGGCACGCCTGCAACAACCACTCGCCCGACGCCACGAACCCCCCGAACACCACCAGCCCCGCCCACGGCACGCACGTCCGCCACACCAGCCACGCCATCAACGGCAGCGCCCCACACGCCGCCAACAACGGCACCAGCCGCACCGACCACTCGTCGAGCCCGAACACCTCCACCGCCCCCCGCACCGCCGCCAGGAAACCCCACGGCGCGATCTGGTAGTGCATCAACGGCCCGGCGTACTCCGCCGGGCTCAGCTCCACGATGTTGAACAGCACCATCGCCTCGTCGGTGAACAGCGTGACCGGCCGCGTGAAGTTCCACGCCAGCAAGCCCCAACCGGCGGCCACCAACCCGAGCAGCGCCAGGCGGGCCCACATCGGCCAATCCGCCCGAGCCGACTGCGTCACCTCTACCCCGGACTCGCGGCCGGGGTCCTCGCGATCCTTTACCATCTCAAGCTCTCCTGATCGATCGCCCAGCGTCGGGCAAAATGACTTTATCGGATACCCCGAACGCCCAACGTGATGCCCGCCCCCGCTTCCCTCTCCCAAGACCTCGGCCGGACCGACACCCGCCGCCTCGCCGCGCTCGACCACGCCCACGTCTGGCACCCCTTCACCCCGATGCGGCAGTGGTGCGAATCGCCGCCCCTCGTCATCGAACGCGGCGACGGCCCCTACCTCTTCGACACCGACGGCAACCGCTACATCGACGGCGTCTCGTCCCTGTGGTGTAACGTCCACGGCCACCGCGTCCCCGCCCTCGACGACGCCGTCCGCGACCAGCTCGACCGCGTCGCCCACACCACCCTCTTGGGCCTCGCCTCCCCCCCCAGCATCGAACTCGCCGGCCGCCTCGTCCGACTCACCGAAGAAAAACTCGGTGAAAAGCTAAGCAAGGTTTTCTATTCCGACGCCGGCGCCACCGCCCTTGAGGTCGCCTTCAAGATGGCCGTCGGCTACTGGCACTACCGCGGTCAACCCAACAAGACCCGATTCATCGGTCTCCAAGGCGCTTACCACGGCGACACCGTCGGCGCCATGTCCGTCGGCTTCTCCGACCTGTTCCACCGCCCCTTCTCGAACATGGTCTTCCCCGTCGACTGGTTCCCCGCCCCCGACCCCCTCCGCCCCCCCGGAAGTTTCCCCTCGGAACCCACCCCGTACAAAGCCGCCGATGCCATCG
>JBCBSA010000217.1:0-5199 GCA_039819425.1 Planctomycetota bacterium | reverse complement strand
CAACAACCCGCCGCCCAGCGACAGCTCGATCGCCCCGCTGACCAGCCCGACCACCAGCGCCGAGCCCAGGCAGATCGCCAGATACTGCTCGACGGTGTAGCCCGCCGCGTTGCCCGAAGCGTCGAGGTCCTGCCGGACGTTGGCCCGGACCTTGGGCAGGTTCAGCCGGCCCGCGAGTTGCACCAGCAGGCTCATCACCGGCCCGATCACCGGCTGCTCGAACAGCGTCGGCCGGTCCGCCCCGAGCGCCCGGGCGATCCGGCGGTTCACCGGCGGCGCCGCCGGCACCGGGTAACGAAACACCGCGTACACCGGCAACGCCGTGCCGGCGAACACGAACAGCGAGATGAGGATCTGCATCAGGTCCATAGCCGGGCCATGCTCGACCCCGAATCAGAGGTCGGTGGATAGTTTAAGCCAGAAGATGCACGCCCACCCCGTTCGTGCCGAGAGGTCGGCCCGCCACGGAAGCTTCTCCCCGGGAAGACAGAGCCACAGCCGCTCCGAGGCGGCGTGAGCAGGGGCCCGTGTTTTTACGCCGCGGGAAAAAACGGGTCGAGATCGATCGGGTGATCGAATTGCAAGCCCACCTCGAAACGCGTCGTGTCCTCCGCGGGTCGCGGCACCGCCCTACACCAGGCGACGCGGCCCGACAGGATCATGCCTCGGCCTTCGGCCGGCTGGAGGGCGACGGTGCAGCGGGTGCCCGAGTGCATTTCGTGGTCGTGGACGAAGCCCAGGCCACCGGAAGAGATGTTGCGGGAGTGCACGAGGTAGGTGCCGTGGTCGGCGTCGGTGCGGGACGGCGGGGCCAAGCGGATCACGCAGCGGAACGCCGCGGCGTGGCGGGCGTGTTCGCGTTGCCCCGTCGCCTCGCTCGCCCCGCCGGCGGCCGACGGATCGACGGGAGCGGGTTCCCCATGGTCTCTGCCCCGCTCCACACGCTCGAGGATCGACAGCCACTGCTGGTCCGACAGCCAGAGGCGAGCGGTGTCGACCCCCGCCGCCTCCTCGGCGTCTTCGGCTTCATCGACCGGGCGGGCGATTTGCGATCCGCCGTGACTGAGCGACAAAGGCGTATGCTCGTGCGGCTCGGTGGAGCCCGGCGGAGTGGTGTCCGGGCTTTTTTCAGGAGGCGAGGGCGGGTCGAAATTAAACACGTCAGGCTCCCGCAGCGATCACACTGCCGCCGGCCCGTGCGGCTGGCCCGGGACAGACACACTGACATCGTCACGATCGGACCGTCAATCAAGTTCGGACGCAAAAGAGACGGCCGGGCAAGCGCCGACGGGCTGTCCCTAATCAGCGACGCCCCGGAACCTTCACAAGGTCCCAGCCGGGCTTTTCGCGGGGGTGTCGGGGCCGTGCGACGACCGCCGGGGTCTCGGGGGGCAGCGCACCGGGGCCGTAGGGCCAGACACGCAGCGGCTGCTCTTGGGGCGGGTAGCCGTCGAGGTACCACCGGGTCTCGATCAGCCGGACCCAACCGTGTCGGCTCGGGCCGGCGACCGTGTAGCTGAGGGAGCCGCTCATCGGTCGGCCGTCGGGCGTCCGGGTGAACGCCACGTCGACTCGGTCACCCCGCCGCAACATCGCCGCCGTCGTCCACGCCCCGCCGTTCACGCTGAACCAAGCCCCCCGCCGGCGGTGCGTCTCCGCGTCGATCGAGACGTAAGTGAAGCCCCGCTCCAACGCCAACACCTCGGTGAACGGCTCGACCCGGTCGACAAACGCCCCGGGCGGCAGCGGCAACGCCTCCTCCACCGTCGACCAGACCCGCTCGCCCGGGGGCAACGACGCGCAGCCGCCCGCCGCCGAACAACAACCCAGCGTGAGAGCCAGAACCCACCCGCTAAACGGCCGGCCTCGCCATGTGGTGAACGCAACACCCATCACCGCTGTCTTCGGCAAACGAGGCCCGATGTTCGCAGCATTCATCTCCGCCGACCGGGCGGCTGTCGAGCCGAATCGACGGCCGATGACCCCCGCTCACCCTTCCTCCCTCACGAAGGAGACCGTGTTTTCGGTCTTCTGCCCCCGACAACCACGCCCCGCGGCACCGGTCTCGTGCGTCGCGGCCACGACATTAATCTTCGTTACCGGAGACGCCATACGGCAGAAACCGGGCATCGCGGCTATGCTGTGTTTCCAACAGAGCGCGGCCTGCGCTTCAACCCGGAGCGGGCAAGAAAAGGATCGAACAACATGAATCGTGTTCCGATACGGGCGATGGCCTTGTGCCTGCTCGTGGGGCTTCTGACGGATGCGGCGGACGCCCAGCTGCGGATTGTCACCTACAACACCAACACCTTCGGCACGGGAGGCACCTTCTCAGACCTGCCGGACAGCTTTCGTACGGTTCGGCCCGAGGCCGACATCGTCTTCGAGGCCATCGGCGAGGAACTCGTCAACGGCATCGCCCGGCCGGCCGACATCATCCTGCTTCAGGAGCAGCAGCAGGTCGGCTCGACCACCGAAAACCTGCTCCAACGCCTCAACGCGATCTACGCCGACCAGGGCATCACCTACGCCCGCGGCCAACTCAACCCCGGCATCACCGGCGACCCCGGCCCCGGGCTCGGCACAGGCCCCGGTGGGTTCGACGGCGGCGAGATCCGCCAGGGCTTTATCTACCGCACCGACTCGGTCGAACTCGTCACGGAAAGTTTCTTCGGCAACATCAGCGGCGACAACCAGCCGCGGGCCACGCAGTTCATCCAGTTCCGACCCGTCGGGTTCGGCCCCGAAGCGGACCTCTTCGTCTTCAACTCCCACTTCGAGGCGGGCAGCGGCACGAGATTCGGCGGGGACCTCTTCGCCCGGGAGAACGAGGCGACCGACATCCGCGACTTCATCACCGCCAACGGCCTGGGCTCCCGCAACGTCATCGTCGCCGGCGACCTCAACGTCGACTCCAACTTCGAGACCTCCGGCGTGTCCGCCTTCGGCGGGCTCTCCGCCCTCCAGATCCTCGCCGACGGGACCGACGCCAGCGGCCGCGTCCTCGACCCGCTGTTCCCCAACGGCGAGGCGGTCGACTTCCAGATCTTCTCACCCGGCGTCCCCAACTTCCCGTTCGGCGTGGACCTCGGCGCTCAGCTCACGCAGAGCCCCGCCGGCCCGGAGGCCGACGCCCCGCTGACCGGCGGCGGCATCGACGACCGCTTCGACTTCATCCTCCAGAGCGACGAGCTGCTCGACGAGGAAGGCGTCGCGTCGATCCCCGACTCGCTCCGGGCCTTCGGCAACAACGGCTCGACCGGCAACGACGCGATCAACGACGGCAACACCATCGAGATCGACGGGCTGACCTCGTTCACCACCGATGAGGTCCTCGACGCGTTGGCCGTCGCCAGCGATCACCTGCCCGTGGTCCAGGACTTCCAGCTGCCCGCGACTCTGACCGCCCAACTGACCACAACCGTCCCCGCCGAGATCGTGCAGGGCGAGACGGCGTCGCTGCTGCTGGCGATCGCCAACGGCACGGACGTGGACGCCGCCATCGGTGCCGACGAGCTGGACTTCGTCTTCACGACCACCGACGGGCTCGACGGCGAAGGCTCCGGCGTCGACGCGGCGCTCGGCGAGGCGTTCTTCGCGTCGGTCGGCCTGGATACCTCCCGGGTCGGCGTCTTCGAGGAGTTCATCACCATCACCAGCCTCAGCTTCGCCGACCCGGTGGGCGAGATCGTGATCCCGGTCAGCTTCACCGTGATCCCTGTGCCCGCGCCGGGCACGCTGACCGTGGTGGCGGCGCTGGCGTGTGTCGGCTTCACCCGCAGGCGACCGCGGCAGGGCGTCTAGCCGCGTCGGAGACGAGCCCGTGGCGCTCGGGCTACGGCTGCGTTCGGCGACGCGAAACGCCTTAGCGATTTCTGAACATTCCCGGTGCCCCCGCGGTCCGCTTCCGGCACGCCTGCCCCGCGGAAACGCCGGGGCTCGATCAGCTACGTTAGTTTTCCGTCACCGCACGCCGGCCCGCCGAATCGGCCGATCCGGTCCGGATACGGTTGCACGCCTGAGTCACAACGTTCAAGGCGAAAGGTCAAACGATGGGGATGCTGCTTCGGGTTGGGTTCATCGGGGCGGTGCTTGGCGGAGTCACGTGGGCGAGCGGCGGGTCCGCCCTGGCCCAGCCGGACGAGCCCGCCATCGCGCCGCTCACCCACGACCGCCACACGCACACCCACAACGACCCGCACCCCGTGGTCCACGACGGCGAGCGGTTCCACACCAACCGCCGCGCTACGCCGCTCGCCGTGCCGGCCGAGGACGAAGCCTTCACCTTCGCCGTCTTCGGCGACCGCACCGGCGGGCCCAACGAGGGCATCGACATCCTCGCCCAGGCCGTGGCCGACGTGAACCTGCTCGAGCCCGACCTGGTCATGACCGTCGGCGACATGATCGACGGCTACAACCAGACCCCCGGCTGGCTCGAGCAGATGAACCAGTACAAAGAGGTGATGAACCACCTGCTGTGCCCGTGGTTCCCCGTCGCGGGCAACCACGACGTGTACTGGCGCGGCGACGACCGCCCCGTCGGCGAGCACGAGGCGTCCTACGAACGCAATTTTGGCCCGCTCTGGTACGCCTTCGACCACAAGGGCAGCCGATTCATCGTCCTCTACACCGACGAGGGCAACCTCGAGACCGGCGAGAAGTCGTTCCGCGACGTCGAGAACCAGCGGATGAGCCCCGAACAGCTCGGCTGGCTCAAGCAGACCCTCGCCGACGCGAAGGACGCCGACCACATCTTCCTGTTCATGCACCACCCGCGCTGGACCGGCGGCTACTACGGCAACACATGGGACGAGGTCCACTCGCTGCTCGTCGAGGCCGGCAACGTCCGGGCGGTCTTCGGCGGCCACATCCACCGCATGCGTTACGACCCCAAGGACGGGATCGACTATATCACGCTCGCCACCGTCGGCGGCGTCCAGCGCGGCACGTCGCCCGCCGCCGGGTGGCTGCACCAGTTCCACTTCGTGACCGTGCGCGACGGTCAGGTCGCGCTGGCGTCCGTGCCGGTGGGCGAGGTGCTGGACGTGCGTGAGATCACCGGCGAGGTGTCGCAGATGGTCGAGGCGTTGTCCGACATGACGCCGGACTTCGAGACGCCGCTGATCGTCGCCGACGACGGGGCGACCGACCACGCGATGCGGGTGACGCTGGCCAACCCGGTGGACGCCGAGGTCGAGT
>JBCBSA010000216.1:0-5203 GCA_039819425.1 Planctomycetota bacterium | reverse complement strand
GCGGTGAAGTCGGTGAAGCTGGTGCCTGCCGGTGAGACGCTGGACCACCGAGCGGACGGCGACGCCGTGACGTTCACGGTGCCGAAGCTCGAGGGACACCAGATCGTCGAGCTCAGCTACGCCTGAAACCGTCATGAGTCATCCCAAACCGACCATCCTCCTCGACACCGACCTCGGCGGCGATATCGACGACCTGGGCACGGTGGCATTGCTGCATGCCCTGGCCGACGCGGGTAAGTGCGACATCCTCGGCTTCATCAGCGACACGCCGCAGGCCCCCGCGGTCGGCGCGATCGACGCGGTCAACCGCTGGTACGGCCGACCGGGCCTGCCCGTCGGCCGACGCGCCGAGTTTAAGGTCGAAGACACCTACGCCAACGCCGTGGTCGACGCCTCGGGCGATGTGCTTGACGGCCACGACGCGCCGATGGCCGTGGACGTGTACCGCCGCCTCCTCGCCGCCGCGCCCGACGGCTCGGTGACGATCGCCACCATCGGCGTGCTGTTCTTGCTCAACGACCTCTTAGACAGCGGCCCCGACGACCACTCGCCGATGACCGGCCCCGAACTGGTCGACGCCAAGGTCGATCGCTTTGTCGTCATGGGCGGGCGTTACCCACGTAACGACTCCGACGCCGAAGCCAACTTCCACGCCTGGGGCCAGCCCAACGTCAGCAAGCGTGCGATCGAGCGCATCGACCGCCCCATCACCTTCATCGGCGGCGAGCTCGGCGACCGCTCCAACGGCTACGGCACGGGCGCCCGCCTCAACGACCTGCCCGAGGACCACCCCGTCCGGATCGGGTATCTCGATTTCTTCCGCCGCCCGCCGTGGTGGGTGCCGGACGAGGACAAGCCGTGGGACACGATCCAGCCGTGGTCGATCTGGGACCAGATCACGGTACATCACGCCGTGTGCCGCGATCTCAAGCTCTACGAGGAGATCCCGGGAGTGAATCACATCGGCGGGCCCGGCACCAACGCGTTCGAGCAAGCCTCTGACGGCCCGCACGTCTACCTGCGTCCCCTCGTCGAGCCGGGGGTGATCGCCCACGAGGTGATCGAGCCCCTAATGCTCACACGGCCGACCCCGGCGGGCGGCTGACGGGGCCTCGCGAGGCCGGCACGATTGGGCTTCTCCGGCAACACTAACATGTGTATACTTTGTTGAACCGGAGCTTCAAGAGGATCTCTCGTCATGTTCAAGCCGTTCCCGGCGGTCAAACCGTACCGCTCAATATCCGTTCACCTTCGGTCCACGGCGGTGTTGCTGTCGCTGGCCGTGTCGCTTGTCCTGCCCCCCGTGATGACGGCAAGCGGCCAGCAACTGGTGGTCGAGGACGGCGTCTTTACCCAGAACGGCGAACGCTACCGCGGGATCGGCGTCAACTACTACGACGCCTTTCTCCGCAACCTTCGCGACGCCGACGACACGAGCTATGACGCCGGCTTCGCCGACTTGGCCGACAACAACATCCCCTTCGCCCGGTTCAACGCCGGCGGGTTCCGCACCAACGACTGGAACCTCTACCGCGACGACCCCACGGAATACTTCCGACGGATGGACGCCGTGGTGGCCTCGGCCGCCTCGCACGGCGTGCAGCTCGTGCCGACCCTGTTCTGGCGTCACGAGTTCATCGCCGAGTTCAACGGCGAAGACCACGGCGCCTGGAACGACCCCGACAGCGCCACCCGCGCCTTCGCCCGGCAGTACGCCACCGACTTCGTCACCCGCTACCGCGACAACGACACGATCCTGATGTGGGAGTTCGCCAACGAGTACAACCTGTTTCAGGACCTGCCCACCGGCGGTAGCACCGGGCGACTCCCCGAAGATCAAATCACCAGCGACGGGCTTCGGCGCGCTGGTCGAGTTCGGCGAACTCGTCCGCGATCTCGACCCCGACCGCGCCATCACCTCCGGGCACTCCGTCACGCGGGCCCAGGCCGCCCAGCTCCGCGAAGACAACACCTTCGTCCGCGACACCGTCGAGGAGTTCCGCCGGATCACCATCGACGACCACCCCGAACCGATCGACACGATCAGCGTGCACGCCTACCACCACGGCCTCATCGGCGTCAACAACGACGAACAGCAGGCCGCCACCCGCCGCTTCGACCCCGATTTCACCGCCGACTACGGCGACGTCGCCCAGGAGCTGGCCGCCATCAGCCGCGACACCGGCAAGCCCATCTTCTACGGCGAGTTCGGCGTCCGCGACAGCTTCGACTTCGACATCCCCGGCGACGGCAAGTCGATCGAAGAGACCACCACGGAAGACCGGCTGCGGTACCTCCTCGACGAGTTGACCGCCGCCGACGCCGAGCTCGCCGCGATCTGGGCCTACGATCGTAGCCTCGGCGGCCCGGCCGACTGGAACATCTACCCTTCCGACGAGCTGCCCGCCGACTTCGACTTGCTGTCCGAAGAGGAGCAAGAAGCGATCAACACCGCGATCGCCCGCCGCAGCCACCTCGCCATCATCGCCGAGTACAACGCCCGGTGGATCGCCGCGATCCCCGAGCCGACCACCGGCGTGATGATGCTGGGATCAACGCTGCTCGTCCTGCGTCGACGCTGACGCCGTGGTGTTTCGGGTCTGGTTCAGGCACAGGCAGAACCGAAGCCAGACGTGATGCCCACACTTTTGACGGGAGACGCCTCGCGATCCGGCGGTGTTTTCCACAATCACTCCAAATCATCGATAAAACAACGCTTCCGACACGCCGGCCAGCGTTTGGCGATGCCTCCTGTTATCCCGCTTGACGATTCATGCCCCGGCCGGCACACTACCGATAACCATTCGCATGGAGGCGAACGCCATGTCACAGCCGACCGACGGACCGGTCCCCCCCCGCTCGAACCACCCCCTCGACCCCAGCCTCAACGGCATCGACCCCACGGTCGTGCGCCCGGCTCGGCCCGAGTACCCCAGGCCCTCGGTGCTGGGCACCATCGGCCCCGATTCGTCGCCTGCGGCCGCCCCGCCGTCGCCGCCGGTGTCGGCCAAGCCGCCGACCCAGCTCAGCCGCGAACAGATCCTCGACGCCACCGCCGCCTGCCTCCAGGAACTGGGCTACGACGGCACCACCATCCGCCGCATCGCCAAGCAGCTCGGCTGTGCTGTCGGTTCCATCTACCGTTACTTCGACGACAAGCGTGAGCTGCTCGCGGCCGTGGTCCAGCGGCGATTTGAGCCCGTGCTCGAACGCATCGAGGCCGGCGCTCCGACCGATGCGGCGTCCAATCTGTATGCTCAGGTCGCTGCCGAGCAGCCCGAGTTGTACCGCCTGATGTTCTGGCTCTCGAGCATCGGCCAGACCACGCACACCAACACCCTACCCGCCGTCGTCCGCCGCATCATCGACGCCTGGGCCGACCGCATCGGCGACCGCCGCGTGGCCGAGTCGTACTGGTCGCAGCTCCACGGCTCGATCATGCAGGGCCGACGCGCCGACGACCTGCCGC
Source organism: Planctomycetota bacterium (assembly GCA_039819425.1). Lineage (GTDB taxonomy): Bacteria > Planctomycetota > Phycisphaerae > Phycisphaerales > Phycisphaeraceae > Algisphaera. Next base: position 1,734 of record JBCBSA010000216.1, on the reverse strand, counting down.
TACCGCCCTCCGCGGCGGGCTAAACCTTGCCCACCCCGCCCCCGCCCCCGGAATTCCCGCCCCCGGAAGTTGCGGCGGTCACGGTCTGGGCACCGGCAAAGCTCAACCTCTCTCTCGCGGTCGGTCGCCCCGACGCTCAGACCCGCCTGCACCCGATCTCCAGCCGGATGATCGCCCTCGACTTCGCAGATACCGTCGCGGTCGAGCGTCTGCCAGCAGAAGATTCAAGCGGCACCGATTCGTCACTTTTTACGATCGCCTTTGCCGACGATGCACCTCGTCGGCAGGCTGTCGATTGGCCGCTGGACCGCGACCTGGCGTCCCGTGCCCATCACCTCATCGAAGCAAGCGCCGGCCGGCCGCTGCCCGTCGCCGCTACGATCAGCAAACGTATCCCCACCGGTGCCGGCCTCGGCGGCGGGTCGGCCGACGCCGCGGCGATGATCGTCGCCCTCGACCAGCTGTTCCGTCTCGAACTCTCGACCGACGACACCGCAAAGATCGCCGACCAGCTTGGCAGCGACGTGCATTTTTCCCTCGCCGTGTTGCGCGGCGAAAACGCCTGTCTCGTCTCGGGCATCGGCCAAGCCGTGGCGTCAGACTCGCTCGACCCGCCGATCCACCTCGCTCTGGTCCTACCCGACTTCGGCTGCCCGACCGGCCCGGTCTACGCGGCGTTCGATCGGCTGGGCCTCGGACGCGCCCGACTCGAAACCCCCAAACCCGGCGACCGGGTCAACGACCTCGAGCCCGCCGCCGTCGCGGTCGAGCCCCGCCTCGGCGATCTGCTCGAAACACTACGTCGATCGCTTGGCCGCCCGGTCCACCTCACCGGCTCCGGTGCCGCCTGCTTCGTCATCGCCGACGACGCGGATCACGCTGGCACGCTGGCACGAACCGCCCGGGAAGCGACCGGACAAACGGCCATCGCCACCCGATCGCGCCGGGCAACCTGAGCCCGTAACCGCAAAGCTCGCTCTAACCCGACCCCGATAAAAACACGCGGGCTCGCTCCAACTGCTCCGGCGCCAACGGGTCCGCCGCGTCCAAATACTTCTGTTCCCGCAGCTCGAGCACCCGCTCGTATCTCTGCCGGGCCGCCGCGTCGTCCCCCGCCCGCCGCGCCAACTCCGCCCGGACCCACGCGTCCGCCACGTTGTACGGCGAACGCTCGGCCAACACCGCATATGCCGCCTCGGCCGCCGCGAAATCGCCAGCACCACCGAACCTCTGCGAAGCCAGCTCTAAAACCTGTGCCCGCAGTCGAAGGGTGGTCAACGGTTTACGCGGTCCAGCCAACGCCGAGTCGATCCATCGCAACGCCTCATCGACCCGCCGCCGCGCCTCGGCCGACCGCCCCGCGGCGACCAGCGGCCCCATCGGCTCGATCGCGTGCAGCCGCACCCGCCACCGCAGCGCCGTCGTGTCCAGCCCCGCCGCGTCCTGTGCTTCGGCCAGCCGAGACACCGCCAGCGGCAGGTCGCCCCGACGCAGCGCCGCGTCCGCCCCGCTCATCGCCCCGGCGTGCCCCGCCAGACTCACGGCGTTCCAGGCCGAAACCCCAAACAACGCGGTCCCCGCGACCCCCAACCCAGCGACCCGCCACCCGGCTGAACCCACCGCATCGACGCCCCGGCCCGCTTGCCCCATCCCCCCCGCCGCCCCGACGATCAGCCATACCACACCCACCGACGCCGGCTGGAAGAACCCCATCTCGATCTGGTTGTGCGTCAG
>JBCBSA010000215.1:0-5208 GCA_039819425.1 Planctomycetota bacterium | reverse complement strand
AAAGAGCAGAAAGCGGCGATGGGCGAGCAGCGCATATTGAGCGATGAGACGACGGCGGTCACCGTCCGGCGCACCGCGCGGGCCCGGCGACTGTCGTTGCGGGTCTCGCGGCTGGACGGGCGCGTGACGCTGACGCTGCCGCAGCACCTGCGTCAGCGGGGCTACACCACGATGAAGGTCGGCAAGATCTTCCACACCGACGACACCAGCGGCGAGGGGGCGTGGGACAAGACCCTCCAGCCCGGCGGCGGGCACTATCAGCTCGAGTCGAACCGCGCGGCCGAGCGGCTGCAGCGGCAGAAGATCAAGGAGATCGGCAGCAAGGCGCGTTGGCAGTTCCAGCGGGGCAACGCGGCGGAGGCCGCTGATCGGCCGGACAAAAACTACCAGACCCACCGCATCGCCGACCGCGGTATCCGGCTGATGCGGGAGCATCTCGCCCAGAACGCCGACCAGCCGTTCTTCCTGGGCATCGGCTTCCACAAGCCGCACCTGCCGTTCATCGCGCCCCAGAAGTATTGGGACCTCTACGACCGCGGCGAGATCGAGGTGCCCAGCCGGGCCGAGCCGAAGGGCGTGCCCGAGTTCTCGCTGGTGCCGTCGTGGTACGAGATGCGGCTCTACGGCGACGTGCCCCGGGGGCGTCAGCGCGACGTGAACGACGCCAAGACCAAGGAGTTCCTGCACGGCTACTACGCCTGCGTCAGCTTCGTCGATGCGCAGATCGGCCGGATCATGGCGGCGCTCGAGGAGAGCGGCGAGGCCGACAACACGGTCGTGATCGTCTGGAGCGACCACGGGTTCAAGCTCGGGGACTACGGCGACTGGTCGAAGTACACGAACATGGAGATCGACACGCAGGTCCCGCTGATCGTGGCGGGGCCGGGCGTGGCGGCGGGGCGGAAGACCGCCGCGTTGGTGGAGCTGATCGACCTGTACCCCACCGTGGCCGAGCTGACGGGCGTGGGGATCCCCGGCCACGTCGAGGGGACGAGCTTCGTGCCGCTCTTGTCGGACCCGGATCGGCCGTGGAAGTCGGCGGCGTTTTCGTACTACGACCGCCGCAACCCCGACGCCGAGGGCTTCAGCCTGCGGGGTGAGCGGTTCCGCTACACGGAGTGGCGGGACTACGACACCGGCGAAGTGCTGGCCCGCGAGCTGTACGACCACGCCGACGGCCCGATCGCCGACCGCAACCTGGCGGACGACCCGGCCCACGCCGAGACGGTCGAGCGTTTCGCCGAGAAGCTGCGGGCGGGGTGGGAGTCCTGGCGCCCCGAGTCGTCGGTGTCGGCAAAGCGTGTGCGGTGACGGCCCGGCCCGATTGACGCGGTGCGTTTGGGCCTGCACAATCGATACACAACTACTTGCGAGTCGTACCATGCACGACGAATGGGTCGCCCGGCTCCGCGAAGTTCGCCGGTCTCGGTCTTCGCCCCGTTGATGCCCGTCTCGTTTGAGACCCCAAGTATGAATCTTGCCTATTCGCAACCCGCCCCCACGCCCGAGTTTTTCGCCGGTGACGTTTGGCGCATGCCCCGGCAGGACCGACCGGGCCGGCCGGTCGGCAACACCGAGCCCGTGAGGCGGTGGGGCCGACCCGAGACGGTGTCGGCGGCGGTGGCTGACCCCGGTTTCCGCATGAATGGCGCGGATGTGCCTCGCCGTTTCGACGCCGCGGGTTTCGAGAAACTCCGCTGAAGTGCTGCCCCTCGCCGCGTCATCGATGTATCGCTTTTCCGTCCCTCCTTCGAGGCCTGATATGACCCAGAATCCTTTCCGCCCGCTTGCTCTGACCCTCGGCGTTGCGTTCGCCGCCGCCGCGTTGTTCGCCGGGCCCTTCGTGCCGACCGCCTCGGCCGACTCCGACGACTTGCCCTTGGGCTGGCTGAACATCCACGGGATCGGTTGGGACGGGCCGGTGGATAAGCCGGGGCCGCAGCTTCGGCTGGCCCGCGGGCTGGGGTACCGCTACGCCTACCACGGCCAGAAGCACGACACCTACGAAGGCCCCCACCGGGCCGACCTGTTCTTCTATTACAACGACCCGCACAAGCACATCCAGCACCTGGTCGACGGCGCGTTCAGCGGGGCCGAGTTGGCCGCGGCGAAAAAAGCGGCGCCCTACATCATGGGCCGGCACCCGATGCTGCCGCGGGCGATCGACGAGCGCGAGTTCCGGGCGCTCGAGCAGGCGGCGCCGCGGGTGTATGAAGCCTACAAGGACAAGTTCGAGGCGACCAAGTCCTGGGCCAACACCGACCGGCCGTTCCCGCACAACCTGGCGCAGCTGCAGACCTGGGGCGACGGGGTCCCCAACCGCTGGGAGCCTTGCCCGGACTACCAGCAGAACGCGGTGATCGACGACCACGTCGCGACGATCGTGGCGCACGTGCGGGCCCAGGAGCGGCCGGAGCAGAACTACCTGTTCAAGGGCGTGGCGTTCGACGTGCCCGACCTGTGGAAGGAATTCAACTGGTCGTCGAACCGCGGTCTGCCCGGGGTGCCCGACGAGAACCGCACCGCGGTGGCGCGGCCCGGCGTGGCGTACGACTTCCCGACGCTGCAGGAGGGCTGGTACCACTTCCTCGGCCGGCTACACAACGAACTCGAAGCCGAGTTCCCCGACCGCGACATCAAGGTGGTGCACGAGCCCGCGGCGTTGTGGTCGGACTGGGGCCAGCACATCGCCGACATCCCGTATGCGTCGGTCACGTCTGATCTGTTGGGCGGCATCCGCGGCGACGCGATGGTCGGCGAGAAGCCGACGCTCGAGTTCCTCACGCAGAAAGAGCTGGCCGACGACGGCTGGCCGCTGCACCTGCTGGGCAACGTCACCGCCGACGCGTTCCCCAAGAACCCCAGCTTCCCGGTGCAGCTGGTCGTCTTCGGCGAGTGCGCGACGCGGGGCAGCAACTTCTTCTCCTACGGCACGTTCGCGCGTGAGTTCCACCGCAACCCGCACACGTACAGCAACGACCTCAAGCTCATCCGTATCGTCGCGGGCTGGGAGAACTCGCACGCCACGCCGGTCGAGGACCGCCTCTGGGACTACGACAGCCGCGTGTACCTCAGCCCCACCGCCGTGGCCGACGAGCAGACGCTGGCCGCCGTGAACCCGTACACCGGCGAGGTCCTGGGCGTGATCCGCGACGCCGACGCGGTGATCCATCTCGCGGAAGGCGTGAGCGGTCAACAACTCCGCGGCGTCAACCAGTTCTTCGAGCCCACGAACCAACAACCGGCCGTCGTCGCCGAGGGCGGCGTGATCCGCGTGCGGGAGGGGGCGGAGCTGCCCGCGGCGTTCCGGCTGCAACTCAAGGGCCCGCCGGCCGACGGCGTGTACTTCTCGCACCCCCGCAGGGGCGAGCTGGTGCATCGGCCGCAGGAGGTGCCGTACATCCTGCGGGACGTGCACAACGCCGACTTCGAGCTGGGGGCCGAGGGCTGGTACACCGGCGACGGCGGGCGGGTGCGGGTGGTGCCTTCGACGGACGTGAAGCGCTCGGGCGCGATGGCCGGCAAGCTCATCGAACGCCAGCAGCGTTGGCACAGCTTCACGCAGCGCGTGCCCGACGTGTTCAACATCAACGGCCCGGGGCGCTACCGCTTCACCGGCTGGGTCCGCCTCGAACGGGGGACCGGCCGGGCGAACGTCCACCTGGTCGTCGCCACCGCCGAGGGCCGCAACGTCTATTCGTCCGACCCGGTGCACGTCGGCTCGGGTCAGTGGAACAAGGTGGAAGCCGAGTTCGACGTCCCGTTCGACGACACCGTGACCGTCGGTAATGTCAGCTTCCGTATCAACGACAAGACGACCGCGTACTACCTCGACGACGTGGGCGTTCAGAAGCTGGACTGACCGTTCCTGCTCTGACTCATCTCCGTGCCGCCCCCGCGACTTGGACCCCTTCGACCTCCCCAACAGGACCTCACGATGCCGATCTCTTCGCTCACCCGTTGCCTGCCCGGCCGCATCTTCGGCGGCGCCGCCCTAACGGCCGCCGCGCTGCTGGCCGGCTTAGGCTCGACCGCGTCCGCCCAAGCGGAAGACGCCGCTGCGGCCGCCTCGCCCCGGCCTAACGTCGTGCTCGTCGTCATCGACGACCTGAATCACGACGTGGGCTACGCCGGGCTCGACGTGCACACGCCCAACCTGGATCGGCTGGCCGAGCGGGGCCGGGTGTTCATGAACGCCCACACCAACAGCCCGGTCTGCAACCCGTCGCGGACCAGCTTCCTGTTGGGCAAGTACCCCCACACCATCGGCGTAACGGACAACGACACGTTCTTCCGCGAGCTGCCGGCGTTCCGCGACGCGGTGACGATGCCGCAGTTCTTCCGGAACAACGGCTACCACGTCGCCGGCGCGGGCAAGATCTTCCACTCGGGCTGGCGGCCGCCGAGCAACCCCCGGCACAAGTTCGTGGACCGGAACAACTCGTGGGACGAATACAACGAGGTCGCCATCGGCACGCCCGTGCCGCGCCCGCACCCCAACGACTGGCACGGCGGCCGGGTCCGCACGTGGTGGGGCAAGTCGTTCTGGTGGGCCACGATCGACGCCGAGGACGAAGAGACCGGCGACTGGAAGAACTCCGACTTCATCGCCAAGCGGCTGGAGCAGCCGCCCGCCCACGGCAAGCCGATGTTCCTCGCCGCCGGCATCTTCCGCCCGCACCTGCCCTTCGTCGCCCCCCGCAAGTACATGGACCTGTACCCGCCCCAGACCGGCACCCCGACCGACCTGCCCGGCCTCAAGGAGGGCGACCGCCGCGACCTCCCGCCGACCGGACGCAAGTGGTCCAACAAGACCGGCGTCCACGGCCAGCTGGTCCGCACCGATTTGTGGGGCGAGGCCCTCGCCGCCTACCGCGCCTCGACCACCTTCGCCGACGCCTGCGTGGGCCGCATCCTCGAGGCCTACGACAACTCGCCGGTGCGTGACAACACCTACCTCGTCCTGACCAGCGACCACGGCTTCCACCTCGGCGAAAAGGGGGCCTGGTCCAAGTTCACCTTCTGGGACCGGTCCACCCGCGTGCCCTTCATCGTCGTGGGCCCGGGCATCGAGCCGGGCGTGACGACCCGCACCGTCAGCCTGATCGACTTGTTCCCGACCTTCGCCTCGCTCGAGGCCTACGACAACTCGCCGGTGCGTGACAACACCTACCTCGTCCTGACCAGCGACCACGGCTTCCACCTCGG
>JBCBSA010000214.1:0-5221 GCA_039819425.1 Planctomycetota bacterium | reverse complement strand
CGTTAAACACGACCGACTCGGAGGTCGTTTCATTTGTGATGACGATCGTGCCGTCGCTGTCGGTTCCGGGGTTATTGACGTTAGAGATGAGCACCGAATCGAAGGTCCCATCGGCTCCGGAAAAGGTCAACGAGAATGACTCGTACGAATCAATGTTGAATTGGGTGAAGCTCTGCCCGCCGGTCCCATCGCGAGGGGCCGAGCCGCTTCCGAAAGCGGTGTTGATCCCGGCGCCATTGGCGTTGGAGCTGAACTGCGGGTTGATGTCAGCCGGCGTAACCACCGTCGACGCGGTCATCGTGACCCCGTCATTCACCTCGTCAAACGTAAACACATTCTGGGACGGGTTACCGCCGTCCGGGCCGGTGCCCGCCTTGAAGTTGTCGAAGGTGATCGTGGTGAGGACGGACGCCGACGCGCCACCGACGCCCAACGCCAGGCCGGCTGCAGCGACACAACATGCGGATTTAACCAACTTCATTCGGGTGTACCTCCATAGGGTTTGAAACGAATTCGGCCACGAAAAGTGGGGTGAACGAGGGCTTGCGAAACAAGGCCGAGTGCAGATCATCAAGATTTGGTGGGGCCTATATTGTTAACAATAATGCCGGCCCGGTGGTTTGTCAACAATTCCGCGAGAGAAAGGAGTGGGCGTGGGTGGCGGGGGCCGCGGCATGGGTGCGAGGGGCCCTTCAGCGGATTAGCCCGATCGCGGCCGCCCCTAGCGCAGCGAGCAGGACACCCGCCAGCGTCGAGCGGGCGGCCTGGGATCGGGGCGAGGGAACTCCAAACAACAAGATGCCTACCAACGCGTTTACCACCACACAGGCCTGGGCCACCGCGAAGCCACGGCCTGTACCGAGCTGCGCCATCAACTGCAGCGAGCCGTAGTTGCCCGCCGCCCACATTCCACCCGAAAGCAAAGCCAAAAAAGCAGATGGTTTATGGATTCTTTGGCCTGCACGGCCTGCCAACAGCGGCATCCCCGCCCCCGCGAGCATGCCCACCGCCAAGGGCAGCGCCGTGACCCATGCCGAGGCCTCGGCCAAGCGGATCGGGATGAAATAACTACCCCAACCCAACCCCGCCAAGGCCGCGGCCCCCACCCCCAGTAACGTCCGCCCTGCCGCAGCTTGCGGACTACTTTGCGTGCGCCTGTCAGTCGAAGCCGGGCCAACCGATGCGGTCGTCAGCACGATCAGCAAGATGCCCGCAATCATCGCCAGCGCCCCCGCCCCTAGCCCGATCGCTACGCGGAACGGCAGGCCGGCGAATTCTTCGAACAAGACCGCTCCCCAGCCCATCGAGACCACGATATTCAGCGGCGACCACAGCCCCATCGCCTTGGCCATACCCAGCCGTTGCACCGCCACCACGGCCGCCCACCCGCTCCACGCCCAAATCAGCCCGCCAGCGGCCGCCGGCCAAGATTGGCTCCAAGTCAAGCCCTCGAACCCCAGCCCCCAGGCCACCCCCCAAGCCACCGCTAAATTGCCGAGTGTGATAAAAAAAGTACGGACCCGTTCGTCCCCCTGGGCAGCCTGTAGCGGGGCCAGCCAAGTCCCCCAGGCCAACACCGTGACCAGGCTCCAAAATACCGCTTCGTTCACTAGGTCGATCTGCTGTAATGGTTGTCCGAAGAGTTCGCGGAAGTAACACGCGATCGATCTCTGTACCGAACTCGTCCCAGTGGCGCCTGAAGTTGTGTTGGCGTGATCGCGTCAACGAAGTTGAGCGTTGGGCGACCAGCATCAATACCGGGTGAGACGGAGGCTCGTATTGTTGACAATTATAGGCGGGGCGGCTACACTTGTCGAGCATGACAACGAGGCCCCTGAACAGAATTCATGAAGGTTTGGCGGACAAGATTCGTCACAGCATCTGGTCGGGTCAACTTGCTCCGGGTGAACGGTTGCGTGAAATCCCTCTTGCGGCGAAGTATGGCGTTAGCCGTGGGCCGGTCCGCGATGTTTTTCTTCGCTTGACACGGGAAGGGTTGCTTCAAGCCCGGCCTAACGCCGGCGTTTCGGTGGCCCCGGCACCCTCGAAGTTCAAACGCCGTACGCTCGTGCAACTCCGGCGTAAGCTCGAAACCGACGCGTTGGACGAAGTGTTTCGCCGGGGTGTCGATGCGCTGCGGGATGGCTTGACGAAAAACCTGGTCGGTTACGGCCGGGCCTGTCTACAGGAGGATCTGGAAGAGGTCGTACGGATCGATTTGGCGTTCCATCGGCTTATCGTGGAGTCGGCGGACGAGGGGTCGCTAGTCGCGGTCTGGCTCCCCGTGATCTCGCAGATGTTCTTGCGTTATTCGCGTCACCACTCGCTGGTCGAGAGTTACGACGAGCACGCCGCGATCCTGCGTGCGATTGAATCCGGGGATCGGCAGGGAGCTAAGCAACTGCTCCGGGAGCACATCGTCTAGTTGTTCTTTTCGGGGAGTGTGGGGTGTCACCGAACGGACGGTGTTGGCAAGCTCGATTGAGTGGTCTGAATGGGTGTGACATTGTCGACACAGATTGATTGGGTGCGCGACGAACGCGGCGGCGTCACGCTCACGCTCACGCCGCCGACCGGCAAGCCGCCGACGCTCGATCGGGATATGCTCGAATCCTTTGGGGCCGCGCTCGACGGCCTCAAAACCGACCCGCCCCGCGTGCTGGTCGTGCGTAGCGCCGAGCCGAAGTACTTTTGTGTCGGCGCGAATATTCACGTGCTGCAAGGCCTGACGGACGAGAATATCGGCGCATGGGTCGAGCGGGGGCACCGTGTGTTTAACCAGCTCGAGGACCTGCCCTGCCCGGTGGTCGCGCGGGTTTCGGGTTATGCGATGGGCGGCGGATTGGAATTGGCGCTGGCGTGTGACGTCATCTTCGCGTGCCGGTCCGCCCAACTCGGGCTGACCGAAGCTCGGCTGGGGTTTATTCCGGGGTGGGGAGGCTGCCGACGGCTTGTCCAACGGGTCGGCATCCCCCGGGCTAAGCGTCTGTTCTTCGCTGGGCAGGCCGTTGGTGCCGACCACGCCTATCAACTGGGACTGGTGGACCACGTGGCCGACGATAATCAGCTCGACGACGACTTGGCGGGCTACCTTGGAGACCTGCTGGCCTGCAGCGCTTGCGCCCAGCGCACCTTCAAGGCCCTAGTCGACGGCGCCGTCACGTGCGACCGCGCCCACAACGCCCAAGCGGAGGCCGATCACTCGCGGGGCTGCCTGCAAGACCCCACGACCCGCGGACGGCTCGACGAATTCCTGGCTTCCCGCCGTCGCTGAAGTGCCCATGAAACACGACACCGATCAATCACTCCCTCTGTCCGGCGTCCGCGTGCTGGATTTCAGTCACGTCTACCAGGGCCCCGTGGCCACGCAGCTGCTGGCCGACTACGGGGCCGATGTCGTCAAGGTCGAGCGTCCCGGATCGGGCGACTGGAGTCGGGCGTGGGGGCCGTTCGTTAAAGGCGTGAGCCTGCCGTTTGCGAACCTCAACCGCAACAAGCGCAGCGTGGCGATCGATATGAAGTCCGACGAGGGCTGGGAGATCGTGCGTCGGCTGGTGGCCGAGGCGGACGTGTTGGTGCACAACTTCCGAGGCGGGGTGATGGAGAAGTTGGGCTTCGGGTACGACGCGATGGCCGCGCTGAATCCCCGGTTGGTTTACGCGGCCAGCAGCGGTTGGGGCGACGAGGGGCCGTACGCGGACCGCAAGCGCGGGGGCCACGACATGATGGCCCGCGCCGAGGCGGGCTGGTTCATCGACCAGGGGCCCGACAGGGCCCCGATCCCCGGGGGCATCTCGGTGGACTACCCCGCCGGGCTGATGTTGACCATCGGTATCCTCACCGCGCTGCACCACCGCCAGCGCACCGGGCGGGGCCAACGTGTCACCACGGACCTGCTGAGCGTGGCGATGCACGCCCATGCGTGGGAGGCCGCCAGCGAACTGAACGCGTCCCGCATCGACGAGCCCGCCCGCGTCGGTGGTACGGAAGCCGCGATCAACAAGGCGTTCCTGACCGCCGACGGCGCGATCGAGGTCTCGCCGGTGTTCTCCGACAACGCGTTGCGTGACATCTGCCTCGGGCTGGGCATGGAGGACCTGTCGCTGCGTCCCGAGTTCGCGACGCAGCCCCTTCAGGTCGAGAACGCCGATTCGCTCAACGCCTTGCTCGGCGAACGGTTCAAGAGCCAAACCACCGACCAGTGGATCGCTCGGCTCGAGCCGGCCGGCGTCCTGTGTGCGCGCGTCAATACTTTCCTCGAGGCCGCCGAAGACCCCCAGGTCCAGGCGAACGGCATGATCGCGGAGGTGCCCCACGCCGACGCTGATTCCTTGCGCGTGCTCGGCACGCCCGTCCGGCTCCACGCTACCCCGCCCGGCGAGCACCGTCAGCCCCCCGACCTCGGTGCCGATTCCCGTCAAGTCTTGGCCGAACTCGGCTTCGACGACGACACGCTCGATCGACTCCAAGCCCACGGCGTTATCGGCTCCGGCTCACCGGCCCCCGCGCCGGTCGTCTGATCCGGCCCTCCCGCTCCCGTTGCCCGTTTCTTCGACTCACCCCACGAGCCATCCATGTCCCTGCCCCCATCGCCTGCCGCCTACGCCCACTTCATCGACGGTCAACCGACCAGCGGCAGCTCCTCCGATACGATCGAACGCCACAGCCCCGGCCACACCGACATCGTGGTCAGCACCTACCCCGCCGGCACCGCCGCCGACACCCACGCCGCCATCGCCGCCGCCCGCAAAGCGTTCGACCACGGCCCGTGGCCTTCTTCGACGGGTGCCGAACGGCAAGCCGTGCTCCAGAAAACCGCCGGCCTCATCCGAGCCAACAAGCACGAGCTCGGCCTGATCGAGTGCCTCGAATCGGGTAAGCCGATCGCCCAGGCCCGTGACGAGATGGATTGGGCTGCCGGAATCTGGGACTACGCCGCCGCCCTCTGTCGACACCTGCACGGCGAGACCACCAACACCCTCGGCGACGGCATCCTCGGCCTGACGCTCCGCGAACCCGTCGGCGTCTGCGGCCTGATCACGCCGTGGAACTTCCCCCTGTTGATTGTCAGCCAGAAGCTGCCCTTCGCCCTCGCCGCCGGCTGCACCGCGGTGGTCAAGCCCAGCGAATTCACCAGCGGCACCACCCTCCGACTCGCCGAACTGCTCCAGCAAGCCGGCCTGCCCGACGGCGTCTGCAACGTCGTCACCGGCACCGGCGA
>JBCBSA010000213.1:0-5223 GCA_039819425.1 Planctomycetota bacterium | reverse complement strand
CAGGTGTGCGGGTGTCCGAGCTTATTCACGGCGGCGCGGCGTCTTGCGGCCGAACCGCGTTTCGTTGTTCGAAGAGGGCAAATTAGCGCTTTTGGTCAAACGCCAAAGCTCGAGTTACGTCTTGGTTCGACGGCCGGGCCGTGGTCGCCGCGACGGTTCGGCGGGCGGGTTAGACTGAGACCATGGCGTTCGATCTCCATCCCGAGAGCGAGGTGGTCCACGAGGGGGTGCGGGTGACGCTGCGGGCGGCGGAGCTGGATGCGGGGGGCGGGCGGACGCGGCGGCGGGAGGTGGTGGAGGCGGCGGATGCGGTGGTGGTGCTGCCGTTGATCACGGCGGACGAGGCGGCCGCCGCGGGCCTGACGTTCTCGCCAGCGGAGTTGAGCGTTCCGGGGGTGGTGCTGATCGAGAACGATCGGTTTGCGGTGCGGCAGACGTTGTGGGAGCTGCCGGCGGGGACGGTGGAGCCCGGGGAAGCGACGGACGCGACGGCGGGGCGGGAGTTGACGGAAGAAACCGGGTACCGGGCGGAGCGGGTGACGAAGCTGACGGCGTTTTATCCGACGCCGGGGTTTTGTACGGAGCTGTTGCACGCGTACCGGGCCGAGGGGCTGACGTTGGTGGGGCAGTCGCTGGACGAGACGGAGCGGATCACGCCGCACGTGGTGCCGTGGGCCGAGGCGATCGGCATGGTGCGGGACGGGACGATCCGGGACGCGAAGACGATCGCGACGCTGCTGTATCACGAGGCGTTCGGGCGGCGGCCCCCGGAAGGGGCCCCGGGTCATTGACCCGGAGCTAAATGGAGGCGGGCGGATGGGCGGTGCGGCGGGGCGACGGTTAGGATGAAGCGATGGGTACGGAAAGCCGGGACTACTTGCGTGACGAAGCGCGACGCTATTCCGGGGGGGGCGGCGGGCTGTTTGGGCGGCTGGGCAGCCACTCGGTGGTGACGTGGCTGCTGGGGATCAACTTCGTGGTGTTCGTGTGGGAGAGCATCTTCGGGACGGCGATGCGGGGGAGTTTTCTGGCGCTGGGGCCGGTGGGTTTTTTCAGCGTGGACACGGCGGTGTACGGCGGGCAGGTGTGGCGGTTTCTGACGTATCAGTTTCTGCACGGCGGCTTCCTGCACCTGCTGTTCAACATGATCGGGCTGTTCTTCTTTGGGCCGATGCTGGAGCAGTGGTGGGGGAGCCGGCGGTTCTTGGCGTACTACCTGCTGTGCGGGGTGAGCGGGGCGGTGGTGGCGTCGTTGTTGGGGGCGGTGCCGGGGCTGGGGATCTTTCCGGTGGGGGCGGCGTTGATCGGGGCGTCGGGGGCGGTGTTTGGGATCCTGGCGGGTTGCGCGGTGCTGTTCCCGCATCAGAGGGTGCAGCTGCTGTTCCCGCCGATCCCCATGACGATGCGGACGATGGCGTTGATCTTCCTGGCGATCTCGGCGCTGGGGGTGATCGCCGGGTCGGCCAACGCGGGGGGCGACGCGGCGCACCTCGGCGGGGCGCTCTTGGGGTTTGCGTTGACGAAGAAGGCGGGGCTGCTGAACTGGGCGGATCGTGTCTCGCCGGGGGCGATCACCGGGGCGCCGGGGGCGGTGCGGGACAAGGTCAACGCCGGGCGGTCCGAACGGAAGCTCGCGCGCGAGCGGGCCGACGAGGCCGAGGTCGATCGCATCCTCGCCAAGGTCGCCGAGTCGGGGCTGCACAGCCTGACGGCGAAAGAGAAGAAGACGCTCAACCGGGCGACGGAGTCGAAGCGGGCGGGGTGAGGCGGGGGGTTGAATGGTGGCTTCGGGTCGACCTCGGCGCGCGAAGCCGGCGGGTGTTGATAGGTTTCTCAATCAAGAATCGTTATGCCTGCCCTCGAATATCAACTCATGCGCCGGGACGCGTCCAGCCACGCCCGGCTCGGGCGGGTGACGACGCCGCACGGCGCGTTCGACACGCCGGCGTTCATGCCCGTGGGGACGCAGGGGACGGTCAAAGGCCTGCTTCCGGGGGCGGTGGCCCAGACGGGGGCGCAGATCGTGCTGGCCAACACGTACCACCTGATGCTGCGGCCGGGGAGCGAGCTGGTGGCGAAGATGGGGGGGCTGCAACACTGGACCGGATGGCGGGGCCCGATGCTGACGGATTCCGGGGGCTTCCAGGTCTTCAGCCTCGCCAAGATGAACCGCATCACCGACGACGGCGTCACCTTCCAGAGCCACCTCGACGGCGCGACGATCGGGCTGACCCCCGAACACTCGATGCGGGTCCAGGAACAACTCGGTGCCGACATCATCATGGCCTTCGACGACTGCCCCCCCGCCCCCGGAAGTTTCGCGGGCGACGACGGTGAGCCTGATGTTGCGGCTTACAGGGACCGCCTGGACGTCGCCAACGACCGCACGCTCCGCTGGCTCGACCGCTGCGTGGCGGCGCACCGCGGGTCGGGCCGGTGGGACGAGCAGGCGCTCTTCGGGATCGTGCAGGGCGGGACGGACCTGGAACTGCGGTCGTGGTGTGCCGAGCGGGTGATGCAGCACGACCTGCCGGGGTACGCGGTCGGCGGGGTGGCGGTGGGGGAGTCGTCGGAGGCGATCCGTCGGGTGGTGGAGCACACCGCTCCGCTACTCCCGGGGGATCGGCCGCGGTACCTGATGGGGGTCGGTTACGAGCGGGACCTCGTCGCGGCGGTGCGGGCGGGGGTGGACATGTTCGACTGCGTGCTGCCGACGCGGAACGGGCGCAACGCGGTGGCGTTCACGCCGACGGGGCCCGTCCGGCTCAAGAACGCCCGGTTCGCCGAGGACCCGGGGCCGATCGACGCGGACTGCGACTGCGTGGCGTGCCGCGGGGATTCCGGGGGCGGGGGTTTCTCTCGCTCGTACCTGCGTCACCTGTTCCAGGCCGGCGAGACGCTGGGGGGCGTGCTGGTGAGCCTGCACAACCTGCGTCACTTCCAACGGCTGCTATTGGACATCCGCGGGGCGATCCGGGACAATGCTTGGTCAGACTTGGCCGAGCGTTGGCCGGTCGCGTTCCGCGAGCCCGTTTCGTAAACCCGACGTTTTTCTACCACCGGGTGGTCTGAGCCGGCGACCGCTGCTCGGTCTCGGCCGCCCGCCGTCGCTACCCCCACATCGACCCCGCCCCCCATGGATTGGTCCAACCCCCACCTCACGTTCGGCTTCGCCCCGGTCCCCGCCCTCCTGGCCCAGGCCGACGACGCCCCGCCCCCCGCCGACGCCCCCGGGAGCCCAGCCCCCGCGCCCGGAACGCCCGCGGCCCCCGGCACCCCGGGAACCACCGCCCCCGGGGGTGCGGACGGCGCTCCGCCGCCGAGCCCGTTCGGCGGCAACTTCCTGTTCATCATGATCCTCGTGGTGGGCATGCTCTTCATCTTCTCGATGAGCAGCGGCCGGAAGGAAAAGAAGCGTCGGGCCCAGATGCTCGAGCAGCTCGCCAAGGGCGCGAAGGTCCAGACCGCCGGCGGCGTGCTGGGCACCGTCGTCGAGGTGCGCGACGAGGAGGTCGTCGTCAAGGTCGACGAGAACTCCAACACCCGCATGCGTTTCGCCAAGTCCGCCATCAGCGCCGTACTCGAAGACTAAATCCGACATGCCCAAGTACCCCCTCTGGAAACCGCTGCTGATCGTGCTCCTGTTGGCCGGATGCGCGGCGCTCATCGCCGTCAAGGGGCTGCGGCCCGGGATCGACCTGGCCGGCGGGACGACGCTGGTCTACGACGTGCTCGTGCCCGAGGGCTCGGACGCCGAGCGGGTCATCAACGACACGATCTCGATCCAGCGCGAGCGCGTCGACGCCTCGGGCACGAAGAACCTGATCTGGCGGCAGGAGGCGGGCAACCGCCTGTCGGTCACGATGGCGCAGGCCGGGCCCGAGGTGCAGCTGGCGCGAGAGGCCTACGAGGCGGCACGCACGGACCTGCTCGCCAACACGCTCGACCCGGTTGCGCTCGACTCGGCGCTGCAGATCGAAGACGCCGAGGCCCGCGCCGCGGCGTTCGGCGAGCTGACGTCCGACCCCGAACGGCTCGAGCAGTTCGCCGAGCTGTACACCCTGGCCGCGGCGCGCGACGCGCTGCGTGAGCCCTACGAACAAGCCGCCGCCGCGTACGGAGCGGCCGCCGAGTTGGCGGGCCCCGAGGCGGGCGAAGACGTGAAACAGGCCGCGGCCGAGGCGTTCGATCGGCTCAACGCCGCGACGTTGGCGTTCAGCGAAGCCCGGCAGGCGTTCACCGACGCCCGGCGGGAGGCGCTGGCGGGATCGATCACGGCGGCCGAGCTCGACCGCATCGTGGCGTTGTCCGACGAAGCGCGGCGCGGGCAGGACCTTTCGCCCCGCGCCGCGGCGTGGCAGGAGCTCAAGAATCAGAACCCCGCGCAGGCCGGCGCGATCGACGCGGTGATCGAAACGCTGACGGCGTTCGAAGCGGTCAAGGGCCCGCTGGACGATCCCGAAGACCTGATCCGGATGCTGCGCGGGGCGGGCGTGCTGGAGTTCCGGATCGCGGCCCGGCCGGGCGGCGGCGGCGCGGCCGCGCAGCCCGTGGACGTGGGCACCTACGCCCAGCGGCTGGCCGAGCGGGGGCCGCGGTCCGGGCTGACCGAGGACTGGCGGTGGTTCAAGGTCCAGTCGGTCGAGCAGTTCTTCGACCGAGCGTCCGAACAGCAGGCGCTCTTCGAGGACCCGGACCGCGCCGCGGCGATGTTCCGGCAGCGCAACCTCGTCGGCCGGGCCTACGGCGGCGATTTCTACGTGCTGCTGGCCAACACGCCGGGCCTGAAGATGACCGGCGAGGAGGAGTGGACCCTGACGACGACGACCCGGCAGAGCGACGAGCTCGGCCGGCCGGCGGTGGGCTTCTCGCTCGACGGCCGCGGCGCGGCGCTGATGGGCCAGCTCACCGGCGGCAACGTCGGCCGGCAGATGGCCATCGTGCTCGACGGCGAGCTCATGTCCGCCCCGACCCTGCAGGCCCAGCTGACGTCCGGGGGCACGATCACCGGCGAGTTCTCCAACGCCGAGTTCACCTACCTGATGAACACCCTCGGCGCCGGCTCGCTCGAGGGCCAGCTGTCCTACGACCCGATCTCGCAGAAGACGACCGGCCCGTCGCTGGGTCAGGACAACCTCGAAAAAGGCCTGCGCCGAGGGTGTTCATCAGGTAGGTGAACTCGGCGTTGGAGAACTCGCCGGTGATCGTGCCCCCGGACGTCAG
>JBCBSA010000212.1:0-5241 GCA_039819425.1 Planctomycetota bacterium | reverse complement strand
CCCCCCCCCGCCCCCCGCCCCCGGCGGCCCCCACGGACCCGCGGGCCCGGCCGGTGGAGCTTCGGCCGGGCGTGGCGCACCTGGCGCGGAAGGTGGCGGGGGCGGCGGTGCTGCCGCTGGCGATCGAGTACCCGTTTGTGGGCGAGAAGCAGCCGGAGATGCGGTTGAGCTTCGGGCGGGTGATGGACTCGGGGGACACGTCGCGGTCGGCGGCGGCGTGGAACGCGGCGCTGGAGGCGGGGCTGGCGTCGGCGATGGACCGGTTAGCCCAAGCGACGGCGTCGGGGCCCGCGGAAGTGTTTACGGAGCTGAGCGGCGGCAAACGGGGGGTGGGGGGGGTGTACGACCTGTGGCGGCGGGCGAAGGCGGCGGTGCGGGGTCAGCGGTTTGATCCGTCGCACACGGGCGGGGTGAGTGGGGAAGGGGGGGCGGGGTGATGTTGGTTTTGGGTTGTGTCGTGTTGGGGTTGGCGGGGTTGCCGTTGGGGATGGTGTTGGTGAATCTGGGGTTGTTGCGGGGGCCGGGTCGGGTGAAGCCGACCGGTCAACGGGGAGAAGGGGCGGGGGTGAGTGTGCTGATCCCGGCAAGGGACGAGGCGGAGGGGATCGAGGCGGCGGTGCGGGCGGCGCTGGCGGGGTTGGGCGATACGCCCGGGGAAGTGGTGGTGTTGGACGACCACTCGTCGGACGACACGGCGGCGATCGTGCGGGGGTTGGCGGACGAAGATGCGCGGGTGCGTTTGGAGTCGGCCCCGGAGCTTCCCGGGGGGTGGAACGGCAAGCAGCACGCGTGCTGGGTGCTGGCGCAGCGGTCGGTGCACGACGTGATGGTGTGGGTGGACGCGGACGTGCGGCTGGCCCCCGGCAGCGTGCCGCGGCTCGCCGAGGAGCTGAGGGGGAGCGGGATTCACGCGAAGTTGCTCAGCGGCGTGCCGAGGCAGGCGACGGGGACGTGGCTGGAAGTGTTGATCGTGCCGCAGATCCTGTTGGTGTTGCTGGGGTACCTGCCGATCGCGCGGATGCGGTCGTCGGCCATGCCGGGGCTGGGGGCGGGGTGCGGCCAGTTGTTCGTGGCGGACCGGGCGGCGTACTTCGAGTG
Source organism: Planctomycetota bacterium (assembly GCA_039819425.1). Taxonomy (GTDB): domain Bacteria; phylum Planctomycetota; class Phycisphaerae; order Phycisphaerales; family Phycisphaeraceae; genus Algisphaera. The sequence continues at coordinate 4,143 of JBCBSA010000212.1, read as the reverse complement.
CGGCGGTCACCGGGCGATCCGGGGGTCGGTCCACGACGGGGTGGACCTGCCGCGGCTGTTTCGGCGGTCGGGTTTCATAACGGACCTGTTCGACGCGACGGCGACGGCGGGCTGCCGGATGTACACGGGCGCGGCGGCGACGTGGCGGGGGTTTTCGAAGAACGCGACGGCGGGGATGGCGGCGCCCCAAGCGATCGGGGTGTGGACGGTGTTGTTGCTGGGCGGGCACGTCCTGCCGTGGGCGGGGCTGGCGGCGGCGGGACTTGTGGGAGCGAGCGGGGCGGCGTGGGGGGTGTGGGCGGGGGCGGCGTTGTGCGCGGCGGGGTCGAGCGTGGCGATCGCGTGGCGGTTTGGGCAGGGGTTCGGGGCGGCGTTGGCGCGGCCGATGGGGGTGGCGGTCCTGGTGGCGTTGCAGTGGGTGGCGCTGGGTCGGTCGCTAGCGGGACATCGGCCGACGTGGCGGGGCCGGGCGGCGGTCCCGGACTAAAAAAATCGGTAAATCCACGGATAAACCCCTAAGAAAACCCCTCGAATCGCGGACGGGTTTCCACTAGACTTATTAGCTAGGTAAAAGCTTTGTCGTGATTAACGAAAAAATCACGACGATCGGTTTCTGCGTTGGTCGGTGTTGAATTAGCGTTTGTCGAAGGGTTTAGGACGGTTTGTGTGTCCGCAATGGGGCTGGCTGGTCATGTCCGTGCAACCGACAGTGTTCATCGTTGACGACGACGCGGGGGTCCGCGATTCTCTGCAGTTCATGCTGGAGTCGGCGGGTCACACGGTCGAGGCGTTCGAGAATGCGCTGGGGATGATCGACCGGTCGCGGGCACCGGTGGCGGGTTGCCTGGTGGCGGACCTGCGGCTGCCGGGGATGTCGGGGTTGGACATGTGCGACGCGCTGCGTCACGCGGGGGTGCGGCTGCCGACGGTGGTGATCACGGGGCACGGCGACGTGCCGGCGGCGGTGCGGGCGATGAAGTCGGGGGCGATCGACTTCCTGGAGAAGCCGTTCTCGGAGCGGGCGCTGCTGGACCGCGTGGAGGCGGCGTTGGCGCTGGACCGGGACAGCCGGGCGGAAGACCGGCAGCGTCGGGAGGTCGCGGACCTGCACGAACAACTCACCCCGCGGGAGCGGCAGGTGATGGCGTCGGTCGTGGAGGGCCGGCTGAACAAGCAGATCGCGGCGGACCTGGGGCTGTCGCACAAGACGATCGAGGTGCACCGGTCGCACGTGATGGAGAAGATGAACGCGGCGTCGCTGGCTCAGTTGGTGCGGATGGCGGTGCTGCTGGAAGCGACGCCCGAGCAGCCGGTGTCGGCGTCGGTGGGGGGGGGGGGGGGGCTTGGGATCAAGGGGGGCTTTCCGGGAAGTCCCGGAGGATTCCGGGTTGGGCAGGGTTTTCGGGGTTTTCCCGGGGGGGCGAGAGGAGATTCCGGGGGCGGGGGGGTTGACGAAATTCACGGAAGAGGCTCAACCGGTGTGTTCTATCGGACGATGACACACTTGGCCGCTCGGCGGGCCGAGTCGGCCTACTTTGGATGAGTCCTGTTATTCAGGCAACCCCCCGGAACCCTATGAAGCACCGGAGCTTTGTCATGAGCCAGACGAAAAACGACCCGAACGCCGCCCCGACGCTGGGCGGGAAGATCGACGCGGTGCTCGAGCCGTTTGTCCACGACGAGGCCGAACTGACGGCTCGGATCGACGACCTCGAGCGGCAGATCGAGTCGCTGACCGCCGAGGCCGACGATGCCCGGCGTGACCTGGACGTGGTGCAGTCGGCGAAGATCGACGCGCTGCGTCAGGCGGTGACGTTTGACCCGCTGCTGAAGGCGGCGTTTGCCGGGATGACCGAGTCGAACGGCGGCGAGGCCGAGCACGACGAGCCCGAACTGGTCGAGGTCGAGGGCGAGGTCGAGGGCGACGCCCATCGGCTGCTCTCGCCGGCCGGCTGACCCGCGGGGCGGTCTCGACGGCCCACGGTCCGCACTCGGGCGGTCGTGACGAGCGGCGGCGCGCGGCTATCCTGCCCGTGTGCATCTTCCGACACGCCACGAAACCGAGCCGACCGATGTGACCGCGCTGCTACGGCGGATGGTGCGCGTCGATACCGTAAACCCGGCGCTGCCCGGTGGCGGGGCGGGCGAGTCGCGGTTGGTGGATGAACTCGAAGCGCTGTGTGTTGGCTGGGGGTTGGCGACGCGCCGGCTGGCGGTTGCCGAGTTGAGCGATCAGTTGTTGGTGACGTGTCCCCCGGAAGCGAAAGCGGAAGCGGGGCGGTCGCCGTGGGTGTTGTTCGACAGCCACCTGGACACGGTCGCGGTAGAGGGGATGACGATCGACCCGTTCGGCGGGGAGCGGCGCGACGGGCGGGTGTGGGGCCGCGGCGCGGCGGACACGAAGGGGACGGGGGCGGCGATGCTGTGGGCGCTGCGGGAACACGCGGCCGCCGGGGGCGGGCCGAACGGGGTGGCGCTGCTCTTCAGCGTGGACGAAGAGGTGTCGATGCGGGGGGTCGCGTCGTTTGTGGCGCACGATCTGCCGCGGCTGGCGGAGGGATGGGGCGGTGTTCCGTGCGGGGTCATCGTTGGGGAGCCGACGGAGTTGCGGCCGGTGGCGGCGCACCAGGGGGTGCTGCGGTGGGCGGTGACGACGCGGGGGCGGGCGTGCCATTCGTCGGTGCCGCACGAGGGGGTGTCGGCGATCAGCGCGATGGTGCGGGTGGTGGAGCGGATCGAGGGGGAGTACGTGCCGAGCGTGACGGCCGAGCACCCCCTGACCGGATCGGCGGCGTGTTCGGTCAACGTCATCCGCGGCGGCAGTGCTTCCAACATCATCCCCGACGCCTGCACGATCGAGGTCGACCGGCGGGTGTCGCCCGGCGAAGACGCCGCGGCGGTGACGGCGGGGTTCGAGGCGTGCCTCGCGCCGCTGCGCGGGCAAGACCCGCCGGTGGACTTCGCCGTCGAGGTCGCCGTGGACCAGCCGCCGTTAGGCACCGATCGCAACGGCCCGCTCACCGAGGTCGTCCAGCAGACGCTCGCCGAGTTGGGCCTGCCGACGCTGACGCTCGGCGCTCCCTTCGCCACGCACGCCGCGACGCTCGACGCCGCGGGCGTCCCCGCCGTCGTGATCGGCCCCGGTTCGCCGCACACCGCCCACACCCGCGACGAGTGGGTCGCCGTGGATCAGATCGAACGTGGCGTTGCTCTCTACCGCGCCCTCATGCAGTCGCCCCGCTTCGCCGACGCCAACGGCGTGAGATAAACTGGCGGATCACCCTGCAATCAAAAATCCTCACTCGAAAATCAGAAATCCCCATGCCTTCCGATCTCAACCGCTACTCCAAAACGATCACCCAGCCCGCCCGCCAGGGCGCGTCCCAGGCGATGCTCCACGCCACCGGCTTGTCCCGCGAAGACCTCAACAAACCCCAGGTCGGCGTCGCCAGCGTCTGGTACGAGGGCAACCCCTGCAACATGCACCTCAACGACCTCGGCGACGAAGTCAAAAAAGGCGTCGTCGCGGCCGGGGGCGTGGGCATGCGGTTCAACACCATCGGCGTCTCCGACGGCATCAGCATGGGCACCCCCGGAATGGGGTTTTCGTTGCAGTCGAGAGACCTGATTGCCGACTCGATCGAGACGCTGATGGGGGCTCAGTGGTACGACGCCCTCGTCGCCCTGCCGGGCTGCGACAAGAACATGCCCGGCTGCGTCATCGCCATGGCCCGCCTCAACCGCCCGGCTCTCATGGTCTACGGCGGCACCATCAAGCCCGGCTGCGCCACCATCAAGGGCGAAGAACTCAAGCTCGACGTCGTCAGCGCCTTCCAGTCTTACGGCCAATCCCTCGCCGGCACGATCACCGAAGCCGAACGCCAGACCATCGTCGAGCAGTCCTGCCCCGGCGCCGGCGCCTGCGGCGGGATGTACACCGCCAACACGATGGCCAGCGCGATCGAGTGCATGGGCCTGACCCTGCCGTACTCCTCCTGCACCCCGGCCGAGGACCAAGAGAAAAAAGACGAAGCGATCCGCGCCGGCCACGCCGCGTACCGCCTGCTCGAACTCGACCTCAAGCCACGCGACATCGTCACCCGTCAGAGCTTCCTCAACGCGATGCGGCTGATCATCGTCACC
>JBCBSA010000211.1:0-5259 GCA_039819425.1 Planctomycetota bacterium | reverse complement strand
GATGAACAACGTGCTGGTCGGTTCGATCGACGGCGAGGCGATCGACGGGGATTCGCCGCCGTTTGCGTATTACGAAACGATCGCCGGCGGGGCGGGCGCGGCCCGCGGGTGGCCCGGCGGCGACGCGCTGCAGGTCCACATGACCAACACGCTCAACACGCCCGTGGAGGCGCTGGAGCATGCTTACCCGTTCCGCGTCGAGGCCTACGCGGTGCGCGGCGGCTCGGGCGGCGCGGGTCTTTTCCCGGGGGGCGACGGCGTGGTGCGGCGCTACGTCTTCGAGCGCCCGGCCCGGGTGACGCTGCTCACCGAACGGCGGCGGCTTGCGCCCTGGGGCCTGGCGGGCGGCGGGCCCGGCGAGGTCGGCGTTAACACGCTGGTCCGCGCCGACGGCCAGCGCGTTGCGCTGCCGGCCAAACACACGTTCGACGTCGGGCCCGGCGACCGGCTCGAGGTGCAGACGCCCGGCGGCGGGGGCTGGGGAAACGCCTAGGGTCAGCCTGAAAGCCGCGGCGTGGTCGATTTGCATTCAGCCCCGGGTCAATGACCCGGGGCGGCCCCCGGTGACTCACCCGGGGCTAAACGACAAATAGGTTTCAAACCGACCCACGGCTTTTGGTTCCGATACGCCGGGAAATCCTTGATCGCCGATAAGTCGGCGGTTAATTTGGAAAGGTCAGGGCTTCATTTCGCCGCGTCCCGTTCGGGGCCACGGCCCACGACATTCTCTGGAAGCGCCAAACCCGCCGATAGGTTGCGTATGAGCCAGAAGATGACCATCGATTGTCCGAGCTGCGGCCGGCCGCTGCTGGTGCCCGAGGCGGCGGCGGGGCGGAAGGCCCGCTGCACCGAGTGCGACAACCGCTTCGTGATCCCGTCGGTCGAGGAGATGCTCGAACAGACGGTGAGCAACATGGTGCTTGAAGAGCTGGACCAGCGTTGGCACGAGGACGAGACCGAGCTGCCCGACGCCACGCCCTCGGCCGGGCGGGTGGGGGCCCGCCCGGAGTACCCGGTCTCGAACACCGGCACCGTGCTGGGGATGCCGGCCGTGTCCGACCAGAACCACGACTCGGCCGCGCCCGTGATCAGCGTCGACCACCTCGCCCCGGCCTCGGACGACGGCGACTCGGCCGCGGCCGTCGCCGACGCCGAACCGCCCGACCACGCACCGCCGCCCGACGACGCCGACGACGACCGCCTCCCGGACGACGGCGGCGCGCACGAGCCGGGCCCCGGCGTCGCGGCCGGCGACTACCCCACCGACCTGCGGCCGACCGAGCCCCGGCCGTACCTCGTGGTCAACGAGGTGTCGATGACCGGCGTGTCGCTGAGCTTCGCCGCCGAGTGGATGAACCACGAGGTGTTCCGCACGTCGATGCCGATCCGCTGCGTCTTCACCGGCAAGGGCCCGGGCAACGCGCTGGTCAGCCGGCCGCTGATCGCCGTCAATCGGATCAAGGGCGACGACGACCACGCCCGCGCCCGCGCCGTCGAGATGCGTTACGAGCAGTCGCTGGGGCCCAAGCACTCGCCGCGTGAACACGTCCGCTCGATCGGGCGGATGGACAAGATGACCGAGCCGTTCGATCAGCCGCTGTTGTATTACGCCTGCGCGGGCCACGCCGGCGACGCGGTCACGTGTCGGGCGCGGACCGACGACTTCGGCCGGGAGCACGTCGAGCTGCTCATCCCGTTCGGCGAGGTCGCGGTCGAGTGGGTCAGCCGGGTCAACGGCCGGTGCGGGCCGGAGTACGCGCGCCTGAAGACGGCGGTGGCGGCGCTGACGAACGACGGGTGGTCGAGCCTGCCCGAGAAGGTGCAGCGTCGGCTGCAGACGTGGTGCCGGTTCGAGCGGGGCGAGCGGTTCAAGCTGTACCTGCGCGACGCGGACCTGACCGTGGCGGACGCGGGCCTGGGCGGGGTGGTGGTGACCGACCGCCGGCTGCTGTACCACAAGTTCCGCCGCAGCCGGAGCCTGTCGCTGAAGCAGGAGGCGGTGCTGCACCTGAGGCCCGACGACCGCTACGTCCGCCTGACGCTGGAGTCGCACGGCCGGCTGGCCCGGGCGGGCAAGATCCTCCGCCAGGACATGAACAAGCTGATCCAGTCCGTCGCCGACGCGCCGCGGCTGCGCGTGATGGTCGGGCACGACGGGCCGAGTGACGACGACGGTTAAACGTCGTTTGCACGGATCGGAGCGGGAGGTAGGTCAAGTCTTCGACCTAACACGGATCACAGGCGACTCGGCGTCAGGTCGAAGGCCTGACCTACGGTGAACCTTCACCCGTTACCGGGTACGGTACGCCCATGCCCACCGCCCCCCCTCGCGAAGACCTCGTCAAGCAGATCGAGTCCGTCGGCCTCGTCGCCATCATCCGCGCCAACGCCTCGACCGGCCTGATCGAGACCTGCCGGGCCCTGGCCGAGGGCGGCGTCACTGTCGCCGAGATCACCATGACCACGCCCGGGGCGATCGACGCGATCGCCGCGGCCCACACCGAGCTGCGCGACCAGATACTCGTCGGCGTCGGGTCGGTGCTCGACGCCGAAACCGCCCACCACGCGATCGAGGCCGGCGCCGAGTTCGTCGTCAGCCCGGTGTTCCGCCCCGAGGTGATCGAGGCGGCGCACGCGAGGGGCAAGCCGGTGTTCGCCGGGGCGTTCACGCCGACCGAGATCCACGCCGCGTTCGCCGCCGGCAGCGACCTGGTCAAGGTGTTCCCCGCCAACCACCTGGGCCCGCGTTTCTTCAAGGACGTGCTGGCCCCGATGCCCCAGCTCCGGCTCACGCCGACGGGCGGGGTCAGCCTCGAGACGATCCCCGACTGGTTCGCCGCCGGGGCCCGCTGCGTCGGCGTCGGGTCGTCGCTGGTGCAGAAGGAACTGGTGCAGGCGCAGGACTGGGCCGGCCTGACCCGGTTGGCCGGGCAGTACGTCGAAGCGGTGCGCCTGGCCCGCGGATAGAACCAAGCTTCGCCTGACCCCTACAACCCGAAACACGCAACCCGTCGCGCGCGGCCGGCGGTTTTTCGCGTGGACACCGGGGGCCGTGGATCGGTTGCTTGACTGCCTGTGTCCCGCGATCCGCCGAGGGGTTCCGATCCATGCCCGCCGAACACCGCCGCCGTATGAGCGGCTTGGCCGAGTGCCCGGACTGCCGCCAGGAGTTGGCCGCGCCGCTCGCCGCGGCCGGCCGACCCGCCCGCTGCTCGCGGTGCGGCTGCCGGTTCATGCTGCCCAGCGCCGATGCGCTGTTTAACAACGCCGCGGTCTACCTGATGGTTCACAAGGTCGAGGACGCCGACGAGCGGACCGTCCGGCAGATCAAATCTTCCGCGTAGCCGCCGCGTTAGGCCGGGTCGTGGCCGCAGCCGCCCCAGGGGTGGCAGCGGCCGATGCGTCGCAGCCCCAGCCACAAGCCCCGCCACGGCCCGTGCTTCGCGACGGCGTCGAGCATGTACTGGCTACACGTCGGCTCGAACCGGCAGTGCCCGCCCAGCCAATGCCCCAACGTCCCGCGGTACGCGGCGACACCGACGAAGATGGTCGCGCTGGCGAATCGGTTGATCATCCGGCTCGGGCCTCACGCAACCAAGCGGCGGCCTGCGGGGCGAAGTAGGTCAGGATCGCGTCCGCCCCCGCCCGGCGGATCCCCATCAGGCTCTCCATCACGGCCGCCCGCTCTTCAATCCATCCACTCTGTGCGGCCGCCTTGATCATCAGGTACTCCCCGCTGACCTGATACGCCGCGACGGGCAGGTGCGTGTGCTCCCGCACCGCCCGGACCACGTCGAGGTACGGACCGGCGGGCTTGACCATGACGAAGTCGGCCCCCTCGTCCTCGTCGAGCTCGACCTCACGCAACGCCTCGCGGACGTTGGCCGGGTCCATCTGGTAAGTCGATTTGTCCCCCGGGACGATCTTGCCGCCCGGTTTCCGGGGGCGGGGGGCCGAGTCGAGCGCCCCGCGGAACGGGCCATAGAACGCCGAGGCGTACTTGGCGGTGTAAGCCATGATGCCGACCCCGGGGTGCCCGGCGTCGTCGAGCCCGTCCCGGATCGCGGCGACGCGGCCGTCCATCATGTCGCTGGGCGCGACGACGTCGGCCCCCGCCTCGGCGTGGACGGCGGCCTGCTTCACCAGCGTCTCTACCGTCGGGTCGTTTTCGATCTCGCCGGTCTCGCCGACGATCCCGTCGTGGCCGTCGGACGAGTACGGGTCGAGCGCGACGTCGGTGACGACGCACACGTCGGGGTGCTCATCCTTAATCGCCTTTATCGCACGGGGGTACAGCCCGTCGGGATTAAACGCTTCTTCACCGTTCGGCGCCTTCCGGGGGTCGTCGATCTTCGGGAAGAGCACGACCTTGTCGATCCCGAGTTCGAGCGCCCGCCCGACCTCGCCGACGAGCCCGTCGACCGACCACCGCGTCTGGCCGGGGAGGGAGTCGAGCGGCGTGTCGGTGTCGTCGGCGTGGAGGAACAGCGGGTAGATGAGCTGCCCCGCGTCGAGCCGGGTCTCGCGCACCAGCGCCCGGATCGCGGGGGTGCGTCGGTTGCGGCGGGGGCGTCGGGGCAGGTCGAGCGGCATCGTCAGACCACCGCCCCGAACTTGCGGGTGCGGCCGCTGAACGCGGCGAGGGCTTTGTGCAACTCGTCGTCGTCGAAGTCGGGCCAGCACACGTCGGCGACGTAGAGCTCGGCGTAGCTGAGCTGCCAGAGCAGGTAGTTGGACAGCCGCATCTCGCCGGCGGTGCGGACGAGCAGGTCGGGGTCGGGCAGGCCGGCGGTGTAGAGCTCGGCGGAGATCGACTCAGAGGTGATCTCGGCGGGGTCCAACTCGCCGGCCTTGACGCGGTGGGCGAGGTTGCGGACGGCGTCGGTGATCTCGGCCCGGCTGCCGTAGTTGATCGCCAGGCAGAGCGTCAGCCCGTCGTGGTCGGCGGTCATCGCCGTCGACGTGTCCAGCTCGTCGAGCACTTCCGGGGGCAGGCCGTCACGTCGGCCGATCTGGCGGAAGCGGATGTTGTTGGCCATGAGCTGGGGCCGCTGGGCGATAAGGTACTCGACGTAGAGGTCCATGAGGAAGCTGACCTCGTCGTGGGACCGGGTCCAGTTCTCGGTGGAGAACGAGTAGAGGGTCAGCGCTTCGAGGCCGAGGTTGGAGCAGGTCTCGACCAGGGGCGGGACGCGGTCGGCGCCTTTGCGGTGACCGGCCGAGCGGTCGAGGCCGCGGGCCTGGGCCCATCGGCCGTTG
>JBCBSA010000210.1:0-5265 GCA_039819425.1 Planctomycetota bacterium | reverse complement strand
TTGAGGTCGTAAGGCATGGCGTGCGTCCGTGTCGGCCTCCCGCAGGTGCCGGATTGTACGGACGCACCGAGGGTTCCGCCAAGCCTGGGGCGGGATAAACTGCACAGCGATGTTGGACGCGGCGCAGCGGGTCTTGGCGTTGGCGGAGGGGCTGGGTTTTGCCCTGGCGGGGATCGCGCCGGCGCAGCCGAGCCGGCACGGCGAGGCGGTGCGGGCTTGGGTGGCGGCGGGGCGTCACGGGACGATGGAGTACCTGGAACGGAACCTGAACGTCCGGCTGGACCCCCGGGAGCTTCTGCCGGGGGCGCGGAGCGTGATCGCGGTGTGCGATGCGTACGCGGCCGGCGATGGGGCCGAAGAGCCGTCGTCGGCTCGGGGGCGAGTCGCCCGGTACGCGCACGGGGACGACTACCACAAGGTGCTCAAGAAACGGTTGCACCGGTTGGCGGATGCGTTGCGGGAAGAACATCCGGGCGAAGCGTTTCGCGTGGCCGTGGACACGGCACCGGCGCTGGAGCGGGAGCTGGCGGCGGCGGCGGGGCTGGGGTGGCAGGGCAAGAACACGATGATGATCCACCCGCGGCACGGGTCGTACACGCTGCTGGGGCTGGTGGTGACGACGCTGGCGTTGCCGACGTCGGAGGAATCGGGATACCCGGGGGCCACCGTTCCGGGCGTTGATCACTGCGCGAACTGCACGCGGTGTATCGACGCGTGTCCGACCGACGCGATCGATGCCAAGGGGTACTCGATCGATGCGTCGCGGTGTGTGAGCTACCTGACGATCGAGCACCGCGGGCTGATTGACGAGGATTTACTACCGGGGGTGGGGGAGTGGGTGGCGGGGTGCGACGTGTGTCAGGAGGTTTGTCCGTACAACGAGATCGGTCGGCGGAATCCGCTGCCCATTCACCCGCGGTACAACCCCAGCCCGCGCCCCCGGAAGTTGGACGCAGGCTTGGACCTGGCCGAGTTGATGTCGTGGACGGCGGAGGACCGAGCGGAGGTTTTCCGGGGGTCGGCGCTCAAGCGGATCAAGCTGTCGATGATCCGGCGCAACGCGGTGGTCGCGGCGGGGAACGTGTTGGCCCGGCGGCAGGACGGGGCGCTGCGCGAGGCGCTTCGGCGGTGTGTCGAGGACGACGACCAGCTGGTGGCGACGACGGCGAAGCGGGTGTGGACGCGGCTCGAAGAAGCGGTCGGGGTGGGCGGCTCGGCGGGATAAAAAAGCCCGCGCGTCGACGCCCGAAAGCGGACACGCGGGCCTGGAGGATCGAGTAGGAGAAAACGAAACAGGTCAGAGCCGACGCACAACCAGACGCAGCGCCGAGGCGATCTCGGCCAGAGCGAGCAGGGCGACGGCGGCCGTGAGGCCCATGCCCAGAACGACGAGGCTGGCGGTGTCGGTGAGCCCCAGCGTCCGCGACTCGCGGCCCAGAGCGATGGCCCCGGCGACGGCCACGAACCCAAGAAGCCGCAGCGGCTTGACGACCAGCGCCAGGCCGCGGTGGGCGTGAGCGCGGGTGGCGGGTTCGCCGGTGTCGCGCCACGGGCGTTGCTGCCAGAGGGAGACGGCCCGGCGGGCGCCGCGTTCGAGCTGGGCGGCGGCGCGGGTGAGCGGGCCGGCGTCGGGCAGGAGTTCGGCGTCGGTCGCCGTGGAGCGAGCGACGGGCGAGCTGGTGGAGACGGGGCGGAGGGTGCGGCCGAAGCGGCGGGGCGGCGTGGGGCAACGTGCGGGCCGGGGCCGGCGGCGTCCACGTGGACGCGGGCCGCGGCGGGTCGCTGGGGAGCTTGGGCTTGACGCTCGCCGAAGGCCCTCGGCCGTGCTTGGCGAGCAAGGCTTCCTTGCGTTCCATCATTTGCTTGCGGAGCGCTTTGCGTTCTTTTTTCGACAGGGTGCGGGCCGGCGCGGTAGCGGTGGCAGACATGGGCGGGTCCTCGCGGAGAGTGGAACAATTCTTTATCGGAGGACCGCTTGGGTTTTCATTCGGTTGGGGCGGGCGCGACCGATAAGCCGGGTTTGTGTCACCGCGGGTCGGCGTCGGGCGGGGGCTGGTCGAGGCGGAGGCAGGTCAGGACGACCCAGGTCAGCCAGGCCACGATGCCGAAGAACTTCATCCCGTCTTCGAGAAGGTAGCGGAGGTTTTGGTTGGAGATCTGCTCCTGGACGCGGTCCACGCCGAGCATGACGGCGAAGCAAACACAGGCGGTGAGCAGCACCGGCAGGGCGGGGCCCGACAGGATGAACCGGCGGTAGACCACGAAGAGGGCGGCGGCGGCGAGGACGAAGAGGCCCAGGACCGAGCGTTCGCCGAGGCCGACGGCCGGGTAGGCGAGTTCTTCGTGGACCAGGAACATGTCGTCGAGCAGCAGGGCGGCGGAGAGGACGCCGGTGGCGGCGAGGAAGCGGGCGACGGCGGGGCGGCCGCCGAGTCGAGCGTGACGCAGGGCGTTGTAGCCGGCGACGGCGGCGGCGGCGGCCCAGAGGGCGAGGCCCAGTTGGGACGCGGCGCCGGTGAGCGGGGGGACGTTGCCGGTGGACGAAAGGTCGCGGAAGAAGTCGCCGACCGGGAGGTCGGGGGATCGGCGATCGAGGAGCCAAGCGGCCACGCCCAAGGCGGCGGCGCCGGCGGCCGTGGCGACGAGAGCGAGCGAGGCCGACTTGACCAGGCGGCGTGGGTCCGAGGGGGTTGGCCGATTCATGGCGGAGTTCTCGGGCGACCATTATGCGTCAACGCGGGGGCGGCGGCTATGCTTCACGGCGGATGATTCGGAGGTGATCGGTTTGACGAGCGCCGACGCGAGCGGGCTGGACGACGGGCGGACGCGGTGCCCGTGGTGTGCGCAGGAGCCGACGCTGGCGGGGTATCACGACACGGAGTGGGGGTTTCCGGTTGCAGACGACACGCGGCTGTTCGAGAAGGTCTGTCTGGAGGGGTTCCAGAGCGGGCTGAGCTGGCGGACGATCTACGACAAGCGGGAGAACTTCCGGTCGGCGTTCGCGGGGTTCGAGATCGGGGCGGTCGCGCGGTTCGGGGCGCGGGACGTTAAGCGCTTGCTCGGAGACGCGGGGATCGTGCGGCACCGGGGCAAGATCGAGGCGGCGATCCACAACGCGGGGCGGGCCGAGGTGTTGATCGAAGAGTTCGGGTCGCTGGGGGTGTACCTGTGGCGATACGAGCCGGCCCCCGGGAGCCGGCCCGCGGAGGTCACCTGGGAGTTCCTGAAAACGACCGCGAAGACGGCGGAGTCGATTGCGTTGGCGAAAGACCTGAAGAAGCGGGGGTGGAAGTTCGTCGGGCCGACGACGGCGTACGCGTTCATGCAGGCGATGGGGCTGGTGAACGACCACGTCGCGGGGTGTTTCGTACGGGAGCGGGTGGCGGCCGCTCGCGAGGGGTTTGCGCCCCCGGTGTGACTTGATGAACCGGTTGGATTGACAAGGGGGACGGGGCGGTCAGACTGCGCGGGATGTTGAGGTTTTTGCGGCCGACGGACGGGGTGGACGAAGCGCAGACGCGCCGGGGGCTGCGGGCGTTGATGGGGGACGGGGTGTGCAGCCAGACGATGGGGGTGCTGACGGGCGGGGCGTTTCTGGTGGCGCTGGCGCTGCAGCTGGGGGCGTCGAACGCGACGATCGGGCTGCTGGCGGCGATCGGGCCGGCGACGCAGGTGCTGCAGATCCCGGCGGTGTTCGTGGTGGATCGGCTGCGGCGGCGGAAGCTGTTGGTGGTGGGGTGCAGCGTGGTGGGGCGGACGGGGTTGTTGTCGTTGGCGTTCGTGCCGTGGGTGCTGCCGGAGGAGGTGCGGGTGCCGGCGTTGCTGGGCGTGCTGGGGGTTTACTTCGGGCTGGGGTCGGTGGCGGGGTGCGCTTGGAACTCGTGGATGCGGGACTTCGTGCCGGGGGACGTGATGGGGCGGTTCTTCGGGCGGAGGTTGGCGGTGTCGACGGCGATCGGGGCGGGGCTGACGCTCTTGGCGGGGCTGTACGTCGACGCGATGGAGCGGCGGTTCGGGATGGAACTGGTCGCGCTGACGTCGGTGTTGGTGGCGGGGGGGGTGGCGGGGCTGGTGGCGGTGGCGGTTCAGTCGCGGATCCCGGAGCCGAGGATGCGACCGGCGGAGGGGGAGCGGGGGCTGTTGACGGTGCTGGGTGAACCGTTCCGGGACAAGGGGTTCCGGCCGTTGCTGGTGTTTCTGGGGTCGTGGGGGTTTGCGGTGAACCTGGCGTTGCCGTTCACGACGGTGTACATGCTCGAGCGGTTGGGGCTGCCGCTGGCGTGGGTGGTGGTGTTGTCGGTGTTCAGCCAATTGGTGAACGTGGTGTTCTTCCGGGTGTGGGGGCGGTTGGCGGACCGGTTCACGAACAAGAGCTGCTTGTCGGTGGCGGGGCCGATGTTGATTTTGACGCTGGCGTTGTGGCCGTTGACGTCGAACCCGGGTCGGTACGCGTTGACGGTGCCGCTGTTGTTTTTGATCCACGGGCTGTCGGGGGTGGCGACGGCGGGGGTGAACCTGTGCGCGGGGAACATCGCGCTGCGGGCGGCGCCGGCGGGTCGGGCGACGGCGTACCTGGCGATCAACGCGTTAGTCACCGGGCTGGCGGCGACGGCGGCGCCGGTGTTCGCGGGGCTGGCGGCGGACTGGTTCACGGATAAGAACCTGTCGCTGCTTTTTGACTGGTCGACGGACGGGACGTCGCACCCGCTGCGGGCGGTGGACGTGCGGGGGCTGGACTTTTTGTTCGGGCTGGCGGTGGTGCTGGGGTTTTATGCGTGGCACCGGCTGCTGGCGGTGCGGGAGCAGGGGGAGGTGGAGGAGCGGGTGGTGATGAACGAGCTGATGCTGGAGATGCGGCGGATCGTGCGGGGAGTGTCGTCGGTGGCGGGGCTGCGGCAGCTAACGTATTTCCCGTATGCGGTGTTGACGGGGCGGCGGAGGGACGGGGAAGGCGGCGGGGGCGGGGAGCACAAGGAAGACGAGCGCCGGGTCGAGCCTGGCGGCTAACGGGGGCATCGCGGGCGGGGTCGAATTAAACTGCGGGGATGAAGATTCGTTCGACCACGGTTCTGTCGGTTCGCCGCCCCCGGGAAGCGCAGGGGCAACTTCCGGGGGTGGCGATTGCGGGGGATGGGCAGGTGACGATGGCGGATGTGGTGGCGAAGGCGGACGCGGTGAAGGTGCGGAAGTTGGAGGGGCTGGGTGCCGGGGGCGGGGGGGTGTTGGTGGGGTTTGCGGGGTCGGCGGCGGACGCGTTTGCGTTGT
>JBCBSA010000209.1:0-5266 GCA_039819425.1 Planctomycetota bacterium | reverse complement strand
AGCGGCTGAAACGGGAACACGCTCACGTCGCCGGCGAGTGCCGCGTAGTTGCCGTTGCTCGTCCAGATCGACACGATCGGGTTCACCACCCCGAACCCGTGGTACCACAGCGTCGCCAGCGCCGCGTGCAAGAACGCCAAGACGAACATCGTCACCCCGAGGTGCCGCCGGTTGTAAAGCAGCGGCGCCATCGCCCCCGGAAAGAACCGCGACAACGGCCCGATGCACAGGACCACGTGCAGCAGCACGATCGCCGCCGCCCCGAACGCCCGGATCAGCAGCGTCATCGGCGACAACGCCCGGTCCCCGGGCCACGTGGCCGAACTGACCACGACAAACACCACCAGGAACGCCGCCACCGCCCCGAGCATCACCAGGTCGTAGACCCGCTTGTGCCGGTTCCAGTTCACCGCCCGGTACGCGTGGCTCACGACGCCGCCCCCCCTTCCGCCGGCGTCGGCCCCGCGTCGTTCAGCGGCACCGGCCCGTCCGACACCGCCGCCGCCGGCCGCGACGCCAGCACGTAAACCAACGCCGCCAGCAGCGCCGGCCCCAGCACCAGCCAGATCACCGCGTGCCGCCGCCGCGCCGCCCGGATCACGCGTCACCCCCGCCGCCAACGCCGCCGCGTCGCCGCGCCCGCATCACCCACAACACCGGCCACAACGCCGCCGACCCCGGAAAGATCAGCACCCGAAACCCCCAGGGACCGCCCCGCGCCGCCGGGTCCAGCCCCGCCACCCCCCGCGTCACGAACCACAACGCAAACACCACCCCCACCCCCGCATACGCCGTCACGCCCAACACCATCCACTCAGCCACAGCCATCCACATGATCGTTGTCCCGTGGTTCGATTCTCGGGAATAATTCTATCGACTCGGCGATTCGTCGGTCATGAGACCTCCCGTTCACCGGAAGTTGTTGTTCACCACCCTGACCTTGGGCTTGATCTGCGCCGCCGTTCCGCTCTTGGCCCAGGACGCCGACAGCGAAGCCGACCCCGAGGCGAAAGCCCCGACGCTGACCGACCGCGGCGGCTTGGCGATCAAGGGCTACGACCCCGTCGCCTACTTCCCCGAGGGCGGCGGCGAGCCGGCCAAGGGCGACAAGTCCCTGACCGCCGAGTTCCGGGGGGCGACGTACCGGTTCGCCAACGAAGACCACCGCGCACGCTTCTTGGCCGACCCGACACGCTACGCCCCGGCCTACGGCGGGTACTGCGCCTTCGCCATGGCCGACGGCAAGCGCGTCGAGATCAACCCCAAGAGCTACGAAGTCCACGGCGATCGGCTGTACCTGTTCTACCGCGACTGGTTCACGAACACGCTCAAGCCTTGGCAGGAAAAGCGCGACACGTTGAAGCCCGCCGCGGACGCGGCGTGGGCGGACATCGTCGAGGACGCCGAGAGCTAACGGTTGGATCGCCCCAACTTCACGTTTAGCGGATACGGCGAAGCCGCCCTTTCCGGGGGTCGACGGGACGCGGGACGCTGCGCGTCACCCGCTAAACGCGGGGTGAATGCGCTGTAGCCGGATTCCGAGCGCGCGCATCGAGAAACGCCACATCACCCCACCCCGTGGTGGCGTTGATAGCCCGGCCAGGCGTCCTTGCCGAAGTAGCGGTTGCCGATGAGCTTGGGCATGTTGGGCATGTCGATCAGCACCAGCCCGTCGAGCACGTTGCCGAACTCGGGGTCGACGTTGAACCCCAGGAACTGGCCGTTGAGCTTCAGGTACTGACGCAGCAACACGGGCATCGGCTTGCCGTCGGACTCGAGCTCGCTCACCACGCGGTTCACCTCTTCCAGGTCCGACGCGACGGTCGAAAACGCCGCGGAATCCCAGTCTCTCGCGCGCGGCTTCCGGGGTGGGTTCTTGGCCTTGATCTGCTTGGCCAGGCTGGGCAGGAAGCGGTGCAGCTGCAGGAACGTCATCAAGAGGTCTTTGGACATCGACGTGTAGGCGGCGCTGATGCTGACCGGGCCGACGAGGTAGCGGTACCGCGGGTGGCGGAGCGTATAGGCGGCGATGCCCTTCCACAAGAGCTGCAAAGGCTGAAAGCTTTTTTGGTAGTCGGGGTGGACGAACGATCGGCCGAGCTCGAGGGCGGGGGTCACCTGGCGGATCAGTTTTTTGCGGTAGTCGAAGAGCGTGCTGGTGTAGAGGCCCCGGACGCCCTTGGCGGGGAGGATCTCGTCGGTCGCGCCCATGCGGTAGCTGCCGACGACCTCGGCCGTGGCGCGGTTCCACAGGATGAGGTGGAGGTAGTCGGCGTCGAAGACGTCGAGGTCGTAGGGCTTGCCGGTGCCCTCGCCGACGAGGCGGAACGCGGTCTCGCGCAGCCGGCCGATCTCACGCATGAGCGTGTCCATCTGCGGACGGCGGGCGACGACGACGTCGAAGTCGCCGCTGGACAGCAGCGTCTGCTCGCGGGGCAGCGCGGCGATCTCCTCGGCCAACGCCTCGGGGGATTCGGGGGGGCTGACCTCGGCGTAGCCCGCCTCGTCGGGCGCGGCGCCGGTGTCGGGCCGGCGGTGCTTGGGACGCAGCAGGTAGGTGCGCACGCGGAGGTAGTTGGTCAGCTCCTGCCGATCGCTGAACTTGGCGGTGCGGTCGGGCGTGATCGGCGAGCCGACGGTCATGGAGACGCGGGAGCGCCGGCGTTTGAGCAGCTCTCGCGGCAGCATCGCCGAGCGGAGCATGGGGTGGACCAGCCCGGCGACCTGGAAGAGGTTGCTGTTGCGGCCGTCGAAGAAAACGGGGACGACGGTCGCGCCGGTGCGCTGGATGATGCGGGCCGTGGCCGAGTTCCAGGCGGGGTCGGCGACGCGTCGCTGACGGATCGTCAGGTGCGACACCGCCCCGGAGGGGAAGACGCCGAGCGCGTGGCCGTCGTCGACCCACGACAACGCCTGGCGGACGGCGGCGGCGTTCTTGCGTTTGGTGGCGGCGTCCTCGCCGAACACGTCGACGAAGAAGAACGAGTCGCGCAGCTCGGGGATGCAGGCGAGCATCTCGTTGGCCAGGAGCTTGACGTCGGGCCGAACGCGGCGGAGGACCGAGGCGAGGATGACGCCCTCGATCCCGCCGAAGGGGTGGTTCGCCACGACGACGAGCGGGCCCTCGCGGGGGACGGCGTCGAGCGACGACGCGTCGAGGTCCAGCGCGAGGTTCATCACCTCGAGGGCCTTGTCGGCGAAGTGGCGGTCGGCGTCGCGGTCGTGGGCGGCGATCTGGGAATAGAGCAGGTTCAGCGACGGCAGCCGCATCGCCCGCTCGACCGCCGGGCCCGTCGCCCGCAGCAGCGACCGGCGGACGGGGTGGGCGGCGGCGTCGGAGCTGATGCGGAAGGGTCGGGGCATGGCCGGGAGGATTCCGGGGCGGCGGGCGGCGCGACGTCTACCGTGGGCGGCACCCGGCATCACCGGGTCGAAGCACGGGCTATCCTACCTGCGATCCCGGCGATCGGTTCGCCCGGACTCGAGGCCCGGTCGGTGTCGGGAAGCCGACGAAGCCGGGCAGACCGGCGTTTGGGGCCGGAGGTTCGGACCACGCGATGACGACGATCGCCCAAGGATTTCAAGCCTTTTCGCCGTTCCACGGGTTCGTCATCCTGGCGGTGGCGGCGGTGATCGTGGCGGTGGTTAGATTTGGGTTAGCCCTGCAAAAGCGGGGGCGGCACGGCGTGTTGGCCGTCGTGATCGCGGTCGGCGGGCTGTTGTTCTGGTTCATCCAACAGGGCTACTACGTGCTCGTCGAGCAGCGGTGGCACGACAGCCTGCCGCTACACGTCTGCGACCTGGCCGGGCTGGTGGGCCCGATCGCGTTGCTGTGCGGGGGGCCGAGGCTGCTGCGGACGACGCTGTACTTCTGGGCGGCGGGGCTGACGATCTGGGGGCTGCTGACGCCGACGCTCAGCCGCGGCCCGGAGCACGTCACGTTCTGGCTGTTCTGGATCAACCACGGCGGGGTGATGCTGTTCGCCGCGTACGACTGCGCGGTGAACGGCTACCGACCGCGGCTGGGCGACTGGGGCATGGCGTGCCTGGTGACCCTGGCCTACGTGGCGATCGTGATGCCGTTCAATTTAGCCAACGACCGGTGGAACTACGGCTACCTCGGGGACGTCGAGTTGATGGCCACGACGCCGCTGGCGATCCTGCCGCCGTGGCCCTGGCGGATCCTGGGGATCGAGGTGCTGGGGGCGTTGATGCTGCTGGGGGCGTGGGCGCCGTGGGCGATCGTGCGGGCGGCGCACCGCCGGCCAGACGAGGCCGGCGCGGCGAGGGTGCGTGGTGGGGTGGACTCGGCGGCGTCCGAAAAAATAAACGCGGGGTAAACGCGGGGGCGTGTTATGCTGCGGGAGCCGCCGCGAGGCGGGCCGTGAAGGGAAGAAAAACCAGATTCCGGAGCGGAACCCACATTCGCCGATCTGTATACGAGGTGTTTGCGTTGGAGATCGTCGCGATCGACTCATGCAGGAGTGCGGCCATGAGAAGCGGGTTTGACGGGTTGGTGTCGTGGACGAAGCCGATTCGGCGTGGCGTGGCGACGGGCCTGTGCGTCGCCGCTGTGTGGTCGGGGTCGTCGGCGGCTCAGGCCGGCGAAGACGGGATGGGCTCGGTCCTCGTAACCGCCGCGGCCGGCGAGCGCCAGTCGCTGCTCGGCGTCGGGGCGGGGCAGAACTTCAACGCCATCGACGGCTACCGTCAACTCACCGACGCCCAGAAAAAACAGATCGAAGACGTGTTCTGGACGGGCCTGGACTTCAACGCCCTGCGCATCTGGCTGCCCGTCGGCGAATACGCCCCGAGCCCGGGCGTCACCGACCTCGACGCCGCGTTCACCGACCCCTACCTCGAGATGGTCCGGGGAGCCGTCGCCCGCGGCGTCGATCAGATCGTCGTCACCGCCGCCGGCGTGCCCGAATACATGAAACACCAACGCCAGGTCGACAACGTCAACCGCGGCTCGGGCACGGTCACCCAGACCGTCCTCCGCCCCGAGCAGGTCCGAGCCCACGCCGACGCCCTCGCCGGCTACGTCCACGACGTCTGGACCACCCACGGCATCGAGATCGACGCCGTCTCTTTGCAAAACGAACCCGATGTCCCCAACCACCCGGGTGAGCTTTATTACAACGCCGCGCTCATGGTCGAGGGCATCAAGACCCTCCGCGCCGCGCTCGACGACCGCGGCCTCACGCACGTCAAGGTCGTCGGCCCCGAGAGCTCCAGCGCCGACGACACCGCCGCCCGCTACCTC
>JBCBSA010000208.1:0-5288 GCA_039819425.1 Planctomycetota bacterium | reverse complement strand
GTGGAGTCGAGGCCGGCACCCAGGTAGATGGCTCCCTGGCCGTTGATGATCGCTTCCAGAGGGGGCGTGCCGCTGGTGCGCTCTTGGAATGCGAGGTAGGTGTGCCAGGCCCGTCGGATACGCGGCTTGTTTCTCAGCGTTGCGTCGGGGTTGCTCGCCGGGACAAAATTTTCGCTGATCGCCGGCGTGAAGTCGTCGTGGTCGACGCTGTAGGCGGCGTAGGCTACCCCGATCTGCCTCTGGTTGGCTCCGCAGGCCACCAGCTTGGCCGCGTCGCGGGCGGCGCCGAGCGCCGGCAAGAGCAGCGCGATAAGCAAGGCGATGATGCTGATGACCACCAGCAGCTCGATCAGCGTGAAGGCGGCCGCGTGCGTTGACGGGGCGCGGTAGGAGGAGCGATGAGCCACGGGTTGACCTTCCGCAAGAGGAGCATTGAATCGGAAAGAAATCTAAATGCAAACGGCCCACAAAAACCCCGGCACCCGCTAAGGCGTCGGGGCTTGGATTCAAAAGTCAGGCGCTTCGACGCCGGGCCATCACGCAGGCGCCGCCCAGTACCAGCAGGGCGAGCGACCCGGGCTCGGGCACGACCGCGTTGAAGTTGGACGCGACTTCTTCACCGCTCAGCACGTCGTCGTAGATGCGGAGTATGCCGATGTCGCCGATGAAATCGCTGTAGGTTTCGTCGTTGTCGATCGGATCGTCGCTGCCTCCGGCAGACGACCCGGCGTCGCTGCCGCCGACCTGGCCGGCGGTCCCGAGTTGGGCTTCGTCGGTGCCGCCGAAGTCGCCGAACGCGAAAGACGAGCTGGCGTCGACGATCGATGCGTCGGCGGTGCCGAGGGCGTTGACGTACAGGTTGTGCGACGCGGGCCCGGAATCGGCCCCGTCGGTGGTCACGACGATCTGGATGAAGTCGTTGATGTCGGACGCCGAGAGCTCGGACGTAAGCACCACGTCGCTGGGATCGGGGGGGGCGCCCGCTTCCTTGAAGAGTACGACCACGTCGTCCCCGTTGAGTGCGATGGCGAGGCCCCGGCCGTTGCCGCCGGTTTCGAAGAGGATGTGCTCCCCGGTGAGGTCCGTGGGCCTGATCCAGAGCTCGAAGCTGGCGTCGGGGGCCAACGCGGCGAACTGATCGACCCCGCCGATCGAGACGATCGAGTCGCCGCCGACACCGTCGAAGCCGTAAGCCTGAGTGATGGTGGTCGCCGAAGACACGGCCCCCAGCACGGGGTCCGTGCCGGTGGTGTCCCAGGTGGCGGAGGTGTTGCCGGCGGGGGCGGAGGAGGTCCAGTCGGTGCCGGGGGTGGCGGTGCTGGCGTCCCAGTTGAACTCGAGATCGTCCGTGACGATCGCCGCCGAGCTGTGGGCGACGCCCAGACACGACCACGCGGCGGTGGTGGCGAAGAAGGTGAGTAAGCGTTTCATTTCGTGTTTCCTCCAGCGGGTGAAAAGTTGTGACAAGTTTGATCCGGCAGGCCCGTCGAGACGGGTCGGTTTAAGCGGATACGGCTTGGTCGCTCCCCACCTGGCGGCCGCTGCGCCATCGCGGCCAGGCTTCGGGGATAGACAGCGACGGGGTGAGTGAGGTCCGGTACTGGGGGGCCTGGGGGTCGTTGATACGTTGGACCAGTTGTCGGACGCCCGCGGCCCCGATCTCTTCGAGATGGATATCGATCGAGGGCGGACGCCGAGGCATCCAACCCGACAACTCCGGGGAGTTGTCGCAGGAAACCAGATCGACATCGAGGCCCACCCGGATGCCGGCGGCTTCGAGACAGCCGGCGACGTGCTGGGTGAGCTTGTCGCGGGGCACGAACACGCCGGTGGGCCGGTCATCGAGTTTAAGGAAAGCGTCCACCGCGGCCTTGGCTTGTCCGTAGGTGACCTGGGGTGTCTCGATGATCTGACTGGGATAGCAAGCGCTGAGTTGCATGTCCCGCTGTTGACAGACCCGACTCAAGCCGTCCAGCCGTGCGCCGTGGGCCGAGTGGTACGGCTGGGGGTCGATCAGGGCGACGTGCCGGTGGCCACGATCGGCCAGATATTCGCCCGCGATCCGGCCGACCGCGTCGTTGTCGTAAAAGATGCGATCAAAGGGCAAGTCGATCTCGTTGCCCTGCCGCATCAGCCACACGCCGAGGTGGCTTTGGAGCCGGCTCGAAAGCATCTGAGCGGTTTCGGGGTTGGTCTTGGTGCCGATGAACAGCACCCCTTCACAGGAATTGTCGTTGAGGACCCGGGGGAACTGGTCGCCGGTCACGGTGGCGACCATGAGGTTGATCCCTTCGGATTCCGCCTGCCGCTCGATGCCGGTGAGCAGGTCCGGAAGCACCGGCAGGTGGAAGATGTTGCGGTCCGGTTCGCAGGCCGCCACGACACAGATGCTGGAGATCGGGTGGCCGACCGAAGCTTTTCGCCGCCCGCGGTGCCGACGCAGCGGGAGGTAGCCAAGGTTGGATGCGGCATCGAGCACGACCTGTCGGCTCCGGCTGGAAACCGGACCGGACGCATTAAGCACGCGCGAAACCGTCGCGGTGGAGACACCCGCGTGCTTAGCGACAGTTTCGATCGAGGGAGCTGTCATCGTGCCGATCCGGCCTGAACAACGAGTGGAATCGAAGATACAATTCTCTGAAAATTACAGTAAAACCAAGCCAAAGTCAACCCGAATCGCCCCGTAAATCCCAGACAACGCCCTTTAATATTAAATTCAAGACGCTTTAAAATATAAACTTAAATTTTTTTTATGCGACACCCCCACTTTCTGATCACGATGGCGGACGACCAGCGACGAACCGCCTGGTCGGGTCCGGGCCCCGGAGCCGAGCCCGTCCAAACCCCCGCCCTGACTGCGCTGGCCAACCGGGGCACGACCATGACCCGGGCCTCACACGCCGGAAGCCCGTGCGGGGCGGTCTGCGTGGCGTCCCGGGCAATGTTGCACACCAACTGCCGTCCGTTCGCACTGCCGTCTGACATGGTGGCCGGGCCGATCGACCCGACCTACACCGCACCGGCGGACGCCCGCACGCTGGGCCGTCGGCTGCGTGACGCCGGTTACGCGACGCTGTTTGTCGGCAAGTGGCACAACAACGAACCCTCCCTGGTGGATTCGTTCGAGTCCGGCCGCCACGTCTTCCTCGGCGGGATGGCGTCACACTTCCAGATGCCGCTGGCCCAACTCGAAGGCGGAGAGGTTCAGCCGTCCATGCTGCAGGGGGTCCATAGCACCGAGGCGTTCACCGAGGGCGCGATCACGATGCTGCGGCGGTACGCCCGGGGGGACTTCGGCGACCGGCCGTTCTGCCTCATCGTGGCGTTCACCGCGCCGCACGACCCGCGGCAGACCCACGCCGTGTGGCACGACCGCTACCCCCCCGCCGACGCCCCGCTCCCCGACAACATCCGCCCCACCCACCCCTTCGACAACGGCGAGTTGGATGTCCGCGACGAACTGCTCACCCCCCGCCCCCGCCAGCCCGAACAAACCCGTCGCGAGATCGCCGACTACTACGCCATGGTCGAGCACATGGACCACGGCATCGGCCGGATCCACGACGCCCTCGAACAGTTCGGGCTCACGAAAGATACCGTCGTCGCCCACACCGCCGACCACGGCCTCGCGGTCGGGCAACACGGCCTGATGGGCAAGCAAAACCTCTACGAACACAGCACCGGCGTCCCGTTGGTCCTGGCGGGGCCGGACATCCCGCACGGCGCGGTCCGCGACGGGCTCTGCTACCAACACGACTTGTTCCCGACCCTGCTGGAATGGGCCGGGGCCGACCCTTCTCATGCGTCCGGCGACGCGCCGTTCAAGTCCCTGGTACCGCTCCTAAATGATCCGCAGCACGCCGGGGCGGACGCGGTCGGCTGTTTTTACCGCGACCTCCAAAGGTCGGTCACCGACGCCGCGGGCAAAAAACTCATCCGATACGCGGTCGGCGGGCACCGCTGGCAACAGTGCTTCGACCTGTCGAATGACCCGCACGAGACGAAGCCCCTGACCGAAATCGACGACGGCCTGCTCGCCCGTTTTTCCGATTGGTTGCAAGCCGCGGGCGACCCCGACCGCCAGGCGTTCCTGGACCCCGAAGCGGGGTGGTCCACGCCGCCGGCCTAGCCCGTAGAGCCGGGCCTCGCCGGACCGGGATTACAGCCGCCGCTAAAGCTGGGCCGACAGGCGATCGAACCCCGTCGGTTGACGCTTGCAGCCGATCAACGCCCTGTTCCGCCCCGGAAACATTTAAGCGGTGCAGACGCCCCTCGACGCTTCATGGATATTCAGGCGGAGGTCGCCTGAGGCTTACGGCGGAGATGGCCCGACACGTGAGCCGTCCAGTTGCCCCGTGTCCTCGGACTCATTCTTCAACGCATCGGCGAAGTAGCTCACGTCACTTCTCGAGGCGGTCTGGCGGTAGCCATTGGGAGACTGCGAGGTGATCTGCCGGAACTTGCGGAAGAACGTGCTCATCGACTGGAAGCCGACCCGCGCCGCGACGGTCTTCGTGGGCAGGCTGGTGTGAATCAGCAGTTGGCAGGCTTCGTGAATCCGGGCTTGGATGATGTACTCGTGAGGCGGCCGACCCACCGACTGCTTAAAGAGCCGGGTCAAGTGTTCCCGCGAGACCCCGTGCATCTCGGCCAGCTGGGCGACCGAGTAGTCCTTGTCGAGGTTGGCCCTGATGTACTCGGTGACCGCCTGGATTAGACGGCCCGAGTTGGGCTCGATCCGGGCTTGCTCCGTTTCGTGGGCCATGGCCAGGAGCAGGTCGACGACGAGCTTGACGCCGGCCGTCGCGGTGATGTCTGTGTTCTGGGTGGGCTGCTCGGCCATCACGATCAGGTTCTGCACGACCGTGCTGTCCGTCGGCAGGTGATAGAGGTGGCCGAAGGTCTGACACATCGATCGGCACAGGGTCAGAGCCGAAGCGCCGCGGAAGATCAGCCCGATGAACTGCCAGTCTCCGGTGTGCTCGGGGTTGTACCGGTCCCAGACCTCGGTCTTGCCGAACTCCCGCAGCACCACGTCCCCCGGTCGCATCGGCACGGTCCGCTCGGCATCGCCGTACAGCCCGCCCTCGCCGAGGCTGATCTTGGCCACGTAATGCCACTTCAGCGGGGGGACCGGGTTGGTCAGCGAGTTGTAGTGCGGATTGTAAGCCTCGCCCCGGCCCAGGTAGAACGGCGTGGGCCAATCAGGAACTTCCTCTAGGATTCGGAAGTACGTGAAACTAAACATGTTAAACGAAGCTTCAGCCAAAACGGGGGCCCCGAGAGGT
>JBCBSA010000207.1:0-5344 GCA_039819425.1 Planctomycetota bacterium | reverse complement strand
GGGGCTGGAGCCGGCCGGCCCGCAGGAGGTAGAGCCGAGAGTCGCCGGCGTGGAGGTAGAACACCGTGCGGGCGTCGATCAGCGCCGCGACCATGGTGCAGCCCATGCCCTGGAGCGCCGGCACGGCCTCGGAGTGCAGGTACATCTGCTCGTTCATCGTCACGGCCGACTCGAACAGCAGCTTGAGGATCAGCTCGCGGTCCAGCCGTTTGAGCCCGCGGATGCGGCGGCGCAGCGCGTGGCCCAGCGTGTGCGAGACGATCTGCGACGCCGCCTCGCCCGACGGCCGACCGCCCACGCCGTCGCAGACGACGAACAGCCCCAGCCGGGCGTCCGCGGCCACCGCGTCTTCGTTGGCCAGCCGCCGCCGGCCGACGTCGGTGAGCATCGCGTGCTGGAGTTGGGGCAGGTGGCTGGCCATCGAACCCACCATCATAACGGAGCGGTTCTACCGCCCCTGACACCCCCGGCCGGCCGAATCCCGCCGCCGCGAACAAATTGTTTAGCCGCCGCCGTCCGCGTTGAGTTGGGCGAGTGATCGCTCTAATTCCAGCAACGCCAGCAGCGTGATGGCCGACGGCGCGACCTCGAGGGTGTGGTCCCACAGTGAGAGCCGCACCCCGCCCAGGGCCTCGTCGGGGCTGGGCACCGCGAAGAGGTTGGGCTCGTCGATCATGAGCTGGCCCAGGAAGCGGGTCATCGCCTGGACCGTGATGAGCGTCCCCGGCCGATCGACACGCGAGACGATCGCGGGGTCGCGCATCGCCCCGGCGACGAAGCCCAGGAGTTGGGCGGTCTGCCAGGCGGGGTTCGGCGGGCTGCCCTCGGGCCCGGGACGCAGCACGACCCCGCCCAGCACGTCGGCCGGGCCCAACTCGGGCCGGCGGATCACCTGGAGCTGCGCCACCAACTCGGGGACCCGGGCCAGGTCGGCCGCACGCCTCGACCGCGTCGCGGCGTCCATCAACCCCGCGTCGGTCAGCAGGCCCGCGCCGGTGCTCCACGCCCGCATCACCCACGGCATCGCGCCGACCTCGAACGTCCCGCCGCGCCACGCCCACAACGCCTCCATCATCGCCGCCACCCGCTCGCCCACCGCCGGGTCTCGGGTCCGCTCGTACCACGCCGACAACGCCGACCACGCCGCCGCCACGCTCGCCATCGGCGGGTCTTCGCCGGGCAGTAGCCGGCCCTCGGCGTCGGTCGCCGACATCAGCCAGCCCGCCAGGCGTTGATCGAAGCCCGCCTCGTAGGTCTGCGGCGGCGAGTCCAGCACCGTCAGCAAGCAAAACGCGACCGCCACCGCGTCGCCCGCCGGCCGGCCCTCGGCATCGACCCGAGCCTGACGGGCCGCCACCTGGCCGACCGTCTCGGCGACCGTCTCGAACTTGCCCGCGATGAAGCGGTCGTCGATCCCCACCCGCTGACGCTTGTCCGCGTACCGCACCAACGCGTACGCCGCCAACGCCGACTCCAGGTCACCCGACAGCTCCGGGCGGTACTCGGCCCGCACCGGCTGATACGGCCCCCGCACCCGACCCCCGCCGATGAACCGCCCCGCCAAGTGCAACGCCAGCCGGTCGGCCATCCCGCTGACCGTCGCCGGGTCGACGAACCGGCCCGGCAGCTGTACCCCGCCCCGTACCAGCCGCTGCACCGGCTGACCCGCACGCACCCGCACCAGGTGCTCGACCTCGAACCGCCCCAGCCCCACGCCCCCCGCCCGGCCCAGCCGGTCCGTGTCGTTCGGCTCTAACCGAGCCCGGGTCAACAGCCGCAGCACCTGACGCTGCGGCGACAAGTTCCGCCCGAGTGCCGTGCCCGGCCACACCATCGCTTCACCCGCCTCGAACCCCGCCGCCCTCTCCCCTGCTTCACCGGCGGGCCAAGCCACCAGGCCGTGGTAGCCCGGCGCAAAATACGCGTAGATCGCCTCGGCCGGTATTTGCGGCCCCAGCACCACCCGCTCCGGGCGGCACGCGATCTGCAGGTCCACGTCGAGTTGCTCCCCCACCGCCACGGCGATCGGCCGCCGGTCGCCGACGTCCGCCGCCTCGGCCGGCCGCACCCGGGCCTCCAGCCGACGCCGCTGCACCTCCGACACCGCGTCCGCCAACGCCTCCGCCGTCGCCCGCTCGATCAGCCCCACCACGTCGATCGGCCCCAGCTCGACCCGGCCCGGCCCCGCCGCCGCCAGCACCTCGGTCAGCCCCGCCCGCGCCGCCGTGCCTTCGCCCAGCGTCCGCCCGTCCAGCCGCAGCGTCACCCGCACCCCCATCACCCCCGACACCCGGATCGCCGTCGCCCGCTCCCCCGGCACCCCGCCCCGACGCACCCAACCCTCCACCAGCCGGTGCGCCCTCCGCCCGTGTAACTCATCGACCCCAGGAACCACCCCCGGAACCACCCCCGGAACGCCCCCCGAAACGCCCCCCGGAACCGCGAGACCTTCCTGGCCCGCAACCTCAGCGCTCGGCCACAACCAAAGACCCGCCGCCGCGATCACCACCGCCACGCCCGACCGAGTCAACCATCGGGCTTGGGCCGGTGTCGACCCCGAACGACGGCCAGCTCGAGGGGTGTCGCGTCCACACCTCATCCCACAGGACCGGAGAACCAAAAAGCCGGCTTTTTTTAATTCTAAAATCATGTTTTTTATGGATTTAATTATTTTAAACCCGCCCCGTGATTCAGCGGCACCGCGGTTGAAACCAGACGGTCATCCCTTCGATCAGGAGCCCCGTGATGACCACCCTCTTCGCCCTCAACGCCGGCCCCCGCTCCCAACGCAAACGCATTCTCGTCCTCTTGGGCCTGACTTTCCTGGCCCTCTGCTAGGAACAGACCGAGCCAATCCGTCATTCTAAACGCCCGTCCACGGTTCAGCGTCCCGCGCAGCCGATACGACTCGACCGGGACACCTCGACGCGCGTGTACCTTCGATCCGCCACACCCTCGCGCGGCCGCACGGGGCGACCGCGCAGCGGCCAACCGCCCACAGCGAAACTCATATACTCGCGGGCATTGTCCGCTGCCGATCAGTCGCCCCCCCGAGGAAACCCGCCATGCCCGCCCCGATCCGCGTCGCCGTCACCGGAGCCGCCGGCCAGATCTGCTACTCCCTGCTGTTCCGCATCGCCGCCGGCGAGATGTTCGGCAAGGACCAACCGGTCGCCCTGCAACTCCTCGAGATCCCCGTCGAAAAAGCCATGAAGGCCCTCGAGGGCGTCGCCATGGAACTCGACGACTGCGCCTTCCCCCTGCTCGAAAGCATGGACCTCTCCGACGACCCCAACCAAGCCTTCCGGGACGCCAACTGGTGCCTCCTCGTCGGCTCCAAGCCCCGCGGCCCCGGCATGGAGCGGGCCGACCTCTTGAAGGACAACGGCAAGATCTTCGTCGGCCAAGGCCAAGCCATCGACGCCCACGCCGCCGACAACGCCCGCGTCGCCGTCGTCGGCAACCCCGCCAACACCAACTGCATGATCGCCGCCTCTCACGCCAAACGCCTTACCCCCGACCGCTGGACCGCCATGGTCCGCCTCGACCAGAACCGCGCCCAGACCCAGCTCGCCCAGAAGGCCGGCGTCCCCACCACCGCCGTCAACAACGTCACCATCTTCGGCAACCACAGCCCCACCATGTTCCCCGCCTTCCACCTCGCCACCATCAACGGCCAACCCGCCCCCGGGATCATCAACGACGCGGACTACCTGCAAGGCGAATTCTGTGAAACCGTCGGCAAGCGGGGTGCCGCCATCATCGCCGCTCGCGGCCTCTCCTCCGCCGCCTCGGCCGGCAACGCCCTCATCGACCACGTCCGCGACCTGTGCACCCCCGGAAAAGTTCACTCCGTCGCCGTGAAGTCCGAGGGCCACTACGGCTTCCACCCCGACGTCTGGGCCGGCCTCCCGGTGAAGACCACCGCCGTCGGCACCTACGAAGTCGTCGAAGGTTTGGAGCTCGACGACTTCGCCGAGCAGAAGATCGCCGCCACCAACGCCGAACTCGTCAGCGAACGCGAAACCGTCGCCGAGATGCTGGGGTAAGTCTTGCCGTACAGCAGTTTCTTGCCAAAATAAGGCCCCCGCATGATTGAAGATCTTGCGGGGGCCTTTACATTTATCCCGATACAATTATTTTGTGAAAACAGTCGTGCGCAGTCTGAAATATGCCGCGATCATCTGCTCACTCCTATTGGGCTTGGCCGCTTCTCTTGCTTCCGGATTCAGTTTGTGGAAACCTGCTGGCGTTGGCTTATTCCTGACACGTCATCCGACTGAGAATATTCAATACTCCCATCAAGCCTACCTCTGGGTTTACAACGCAAGAATCAGAGCGTTGTATTTCCAAGATCGCTCCGAGGCAAAGTTCGGTAAAGGACCCCTTGAGTGGGATTATTTCTACGGATTAGATTTCGCGCACACTTACTGGCTGTGGACTCCGGATCATCGCAACAAATGGTTTGCGTATGAAAAAGACTTCAACGGCCAGCCATATCGAGATAATCCGACGAGCGCTGCCGCATACAGCTATGAAGCCGGCTTCCCGCTACCGCTACTTGCTGTGATATGCCTCATTGCTCCAATCTTGTGGTTTCAGAAATTCTTGCGGAAATTTTTTCGCCTCCGCCTCCAAACCAACCTCTGCCTCCACTGCGGCTACAACCTCACCGGCGTCGAGCGGCAGACCTGCCCGGAGTGCGGGGCCCCGCGGCCGTTGGTCACCGTGTCGGAGGCCTGAAACGAAGCCGGCGCGCCGTGTCGGCCGCCGCCCTACAATCTCCGCCCATGCCCGAAGAACTCACCGGACAACTCACCCCCGGCGACCACAAGATCGCTGTTGCCGTCGGACGATTCAACGAGTTCGTCACCCGCCACCTCCTCGACGGCTGTGTCGACACGTGGAAGCAACTCGGCGGCCCCCCGGAAAACCTCACCGTCGCCCACGTCCCCGGCAGCTTTGAGCTCCCCGTCACGGCGCTCAAGCTCGCCGAGTCGGGCGACTACGCCGCCGTCGTCTGCCTCGGCTGCGTCATCCGCGGCGACACCGACCACTACGACCACGTCGTCGAGCAGACCGCCAAGGGCATCAAGGACGTCGGCGTCAAGACCGGTATCCCCACGATCTTCGGCGTCCTGACCTGCGACACCCTCGAACAAGCCATCCACCGCGCCGGCGCCAAGATGGGCAACGCCGGCCGCTCGGCCATGATGACCGCCGTCGAGATGGCGGACCTGATGGACCGGCTCTAGTCTTTGTTAGCAAAATTAACTTCGTTGACAGAGGGATTATCCCATGGCTTTTACTTGCGCAGCCTATTGACGCCGGCCGGTCTGTCTCT
>JBCBSA010000206.1:0-5345 GCA_039819425.1 Planctomycetota bacterium | reverse complement strand
CGGGGGGTGTAGTGGCGGTGAGGGGGGCGAAGGGTTGGGCGAGGGTGAGGCCGACGTTGGCGAGGGGGGTGGGGGGGACGACGACGAGGTCGCCGGGGGCGAGGACGACGTCGAGGGTGTTGTCGGCGCGGCGGGTCAGGGCGTCGAGGTCGACGGTGAGGCGGCGGCGGTGGTCGGTGTCGGGGGAGAGACGCAGGACCTGGATGCGGCGGACGTCGGCGCGGGCGGTGGGGGCGGCGCGGGAGACGACGTCGAGGACGGTGGTGGCGGGGCCGTGGTGGGGCTGGGGGCCGGGGTGGTCGACCTGGCCGACTACGGTGATGGTTTGGCTTTCGGGGGCCGCGGTGGGGCGGGGCTCTTGCACGAAGGCGGCGTAGTCGGTGTGGACGGCGGAGCGGCAGCCGGTCGCGGCGAGGGCGAGGGTGACGGTCAGGACGAACAGAGGGAAAGCGCGGGCCATCTCAGGAGATATCGACGCGGGGGCGGGGGGACTTGATGGGGACGGGGGCGGCTTCGCCGCACCCGCAAAACCGGGAAACAGGCGGCGTCAGTCGGCGGGGAGAAGCAGGGCGTCGTGGGGGGTGGTGGACTCGAAGAGGTGGTCGGCGAGGTGGTCGGGGGTGGGGGAGGAAGCGGGGGGTTCCGGGGGGAGGTAGCGGGTGTCGAGGACGGGGCGGTCGAAGGAGCGGGGGTTGGTGAGGGTCAGGTTCGGGTTATCGGTGGGGGCGAGCAGGTCGGCGACGTTGGCGTCGTGGAGCATGACGAAGGCGGGGCGGGCGGCGAAGGCGTCGGGTCGCTCCGAGAGGACGGGAGCGAGGGGGCGGAGGTCGGTGGTCCAGGCGTCGCGGCGGTCGCCGGGTTCGGCGATGTCGAGGAGGGTGTAGGAGATGGTTGGCGCGTCCTTGGGTGTGTCGGGGGAGAGGAGCATCTCGGGGTCGAGGTAGCCGTGGTTGGTGAGGAGGGCGAAGCGTTGGGCGGGGTTGTTGGTTGCGAGGTCGCCGTTGGGGGTGAGGCCGGGGAGATATTGGTTGTGGTCGAAGCCGTGGAGGAGGAGGGACTGGTGGATGGTGCGGAGTTGGACGGGAACGGGGAGGGCGACGCGGGCGTCGTGGCGGTGGCGGGGGAGGACGACGGCGACG
Source organism: Planctomycetota bacterium (assembly GCA_039819425.1). GTDB lineage: Bacteria > Planctomycetota > Phycisphaerae > Phycisphaerales > Phycisphaeraceae > Algisphaera. The sequence goes on along the minus strand of JBCBSA010000206.1, from coordinate 4,206 downwards.
ACGACGGCGATGACGGCCACGGCGAAGAGGGCGACGAGGAGGTCGGGGAGGTTGAAGCGACGGGGCATGGAAGGAGGATACGAGGTTGGGTGTTTGGGCGAAGCGATCCGTGGCCTGGGATAGACGGACGGAGAGAAGCGTCACCTCGCGGCGACCGGCGATCGTTGATCGCTGGCTATTGCCCAAGGCTTACTTGAAACTGGGGATAGCGGGTTTTTGCGAGGCTCGAGTCCGGCGGGGGGAGTAAGACCGTGGGTTTGGCGTCGGCGGGGCCCTGGAAGCGGAGGACGCGGTCGGGGCGTTGTTTCCAGAGGTGTCGGGCGAGGGTGTCGGGCCAGAAGGAGCGGGGGAGGTCGGGGTCGATGAGCGGGGGGCCGAAGGCGCGGAGGTAGTCGGTGACGCCGAAGTTGCAGAGGCCGGGGGTGGTGAGGGTTTGGAAGTGGGTGGCGTCGCGGCCGTGGTGGGCGCCGTCGAGCAGGGCGTTGCGGAGGCGGTGGGCGTGGGCGTCGGTGAGGTCCCACTCGAAGACGAGCAGCAGGGGTTCGCGGAGCCAGGTCTTGCGGTAGTCCCACCAGACGGCGGGGTCGGGGGGGCGGTGGAGGACGACGTCGTGGTGTCGGCCGTAGTGGGGTTTGGTGAGGCCGTAGGCGCCGCCGGGGTCCCAGAAGACGGGGGGGTCGAAGGGTCGGCCGGTGGCGACGCGGAGGGCGGTGTGGGAGGAGTGGGTGTGGGTGTAGTGGATGTAGACCTGGAGGGAGGGGGGCTCGGTGGCGATCGGGGCGGTCGAGACGGGAGTGGGCGGATGGGTGCTATCCGTTGGCGTTGTGGGCGGGGCGGGGGCCCAGCCGGGGGGAGCGGTCGAGCCGGCGCGGCAGCCGATCAGGGTCGGGGCCACGACGAGTACCAGCACGACTGCGGCGACGGCGTGTCCGTCTTTGGCGACTCGGACGAGGATGGCGGGGCGGTGAGACATGGCGGCGGTCAGGGCGCGGGTCGCGGCGGAGGACTTGGACCTGGGACAGACGCGACCGGCTCCACCATCCCATCGGCCAACACCGCTTGTACCTGTTCCCGCCACGCCTCCAAATCGGTGGTGCTTCCGGCGGCGGCGTCGGCCAACTCGAACAACCGCCGCCACCGCGGCTCGCCGTCGATCGTTTCGCGGACTTGCCACGGTCCGCTGCCGGATAAAACGTCGTCCCACGCCGCCCGCGCCGCGGCCCAGAAGGGGGCGACCCGTCGCCAATACGCCTCGGCCTCCTCGAAGCCGGCTTGGTCTTCATCGACCCGCGTGGCCGGGGTGTAGTCCGACGCCCACACGGTCCGGGGCGACACGCCGGGGGCCCGGGCCGATCGAAGTCGGGTCACCGCCTGTTCGAGCCGCCAGTGCAGAGCGCGTCGGGCGGGGTTCCGTGCCAGCCGAACCGTTACGCGATCGAGCACGGCTTGGGCTGGCGGCCCGTGGCTGGAGTTCCACGCCGTCGCCGGCGGCATCCGAGTCGGCAGCGTCGGGGCCCAGACCGACACGTCGGTGTCTCCGCCGGTGAGTGCGTCGTCGCTGGTGTGGTGCGTCCACCGCCCGACCGCGCCGTACCCCGGTCCCCCGTCGGCGGCGTAGACCGTGCGGGTCCACACGCCGTCGCCCGCCTCCAGGGTTTCGCGACGCCACACCCCGTCCCCGACGTAGCGCAAGACCGACTCCGGCCGATACACCCAGTCCTCCCGGCCCGTCTTCACCACCAACGCCGGCTCCCCGGTCACGAGCAACCGCACCAACACGATCCGATCCCCCGTGTCCTCGGCCACGCCCACCCAAACCCGCTCCCCGCCTCCGCCCCCGGAATTACCCCCGGAATCACCCCCGGAAGCGTCCGCCGGAGCCGCCGGCAAGTCCAGCGTGTACGCCCCGGCCATCGCCAGGATCGCTGCGCGGTCCGCCTCGCGTCGGTCGGCTTCCGTGTCGGACACGATCGTGCCCGGGTCGGCGGTGGGGGTCGGTGTGACCGCGCCCCCGCCGACGCAGCCCCCGCTCCCGAGGCACGCGCCCAAGAACAAGCCACCGATCGCCAAGCGTAAACGCCCCATGCGTGCCAGTGTAAGACAGATGCCACGCTGTCAAGGGCATCGAAGCGTCCGAGCCTTAATGACATTGATCCAAGGCCCGAGGCCCCACCCCTGCGGCTTAGCCGTCCTCACGCCGCCTGCGCCAGCACCGCCCCCGACGCCAGCATCTGGGCCGCCCCGTCCGCGTCCACCGCTTGGCTGAACAGCCACCCCTGCGCGAAGTCGCACGCCAGCCCCTGTAACAGCGACACCTGCTCTTCCCGCTCGATGCCCTCGGCGATCACCTGCATGTCCAGGTTCTGCGCCAGCTCCGTGATCGTCGCGATGATCGCTCCGTACCGCCGCACCGCGTCGCCGGCGTTGGCGATAAACGTGCGGTCGATCTTCAGGATGTCCAGCGGCAGCTCCTGCAACACGTTCAGCGACGAGTGCCCCGTCCCGAAATCGTCCAGCGCCAGCCGCACCCCCAGCTCCCGCAGCGCCGCCAGCTTCTGGCCCATCTCCGCCACGTCGTTGACCACCATCGTCTCGGTGATCTCCAGGCTCAGCCGAGACGGGTCCAACCGGTGCGTCTCGATCAGCTCCCGCAGCACCCCCACCAGGTCCCCGTCGTACAGCTGCGCCCGCGACAGATTTACGTTCAGGAACACCGGCGGTATGTCCATCGCCTCCCACCGCGCCAGCTGCTCGCACGCCTGTTTCAGCACCCACTCCCCGATCGGCGCAATGATGTTCAGCTCCTCGGCCAACGGCACGAACTCCGTCGGCGGCACCACCCCCCGCTCCGCGTGGTCCCAGCGGATCAACGCCTCGAAGCCCGCCACCCGCCCCGTCTTCAACTCGACGATCGGCTCGTACGCCAGCGTGAACGCCTCCTCCGCCGCCGCCTCCCGCAGGTCGTGCTCCAGCTTCGCCTGCGCCACCAGCGTCTCGTGCATCTGCTGGTCGAACATCACGTACCGCGCTTTGCCCGAGTGCTTCGCCTCGTACATCGCCGTGTCCGCGTCTCGTAACAACTCGTCGACGCAGTCGTAGTGCGTGTTGCTCAGCACGATCCCGATGCTCGCCGTCGACACCACCCGGTGGCTGCCCAGCTGGTGCGGCTCGTTGAACGCCGAGAGCAGCCGCCGCGCCACCGCCGCCGCGTCCGCCTCGTCGCGGATCCCGTCCAGCATCACCACAAACTCATCGCCCCCCAGACGTGCCGGCAGCTGGAACTGCCCCGCGTGCGTCGCCAGGTCCTCGCTGCGGATGTTCTCCCGCAGCCGCTGCGAGATGCTGTTGAGCAGCATGTCCCCCACCTCATGACCCAAGGTGTCGTTCACCAATTTGAACCGGTCGAAGTCCAGGAACAACACCGCGAACCGGTGCCCCCGGTTCGCGTGGGCCCGCGCCAACGCGTTGTCCAGGTGCTCCATCAGCAGCTTGCGGTTGGGCAGCCCCGTCAGCTCGTCGTGGTACGCCACGTGACGCAGACGCGCCTGCGCCCGGTGCTGCTCCGTCGTGTCGACGAACGTCACCGCCAGCCCGTCCCCCAGCTGCACCACCGCCAGCTGCACCCACCGCCCGTTGTCCAGCTGGTACTCCTTCTGCACCGGCAGCCCCGTCCGCACCGCCGTGATCATGTCCTGCAGGATCGAGTGCTTCATCAAACAGGGCAGCGCCTTCGACAACGGCTTGCCCACCAGCAACACCTCGTTCTTCCCCAGCAGGTCCTCCGCCGCCCGGTTCACCAGCTGGATCTCGAAGTCCACGATCGGCCCGTTCGCCCCCTGCTCCCGCAACGCCCGCAGCACCCCCACGCCCCCCAGCGAACTCTCCAAGATGCAGTTGAGCAGGTGCTGCGAGTGCTGAAGCCGTGCCACGTCCACCGGCCCCCCCAACGCCCGCTGGACCCCGCCCCCTTTCGCCGACTTCTGACGCTTCGCCTTCGCCGCCGCCCGCGCCGTCTGCGTCGTCGGCCGCGGCCGCACCGCACCGTCCCGCCGCTCCGTCACCTTCGCCGCCCTGGGACGCCGCATCTCGCTCAGCCCCACCAGCACCAACAGCCCCCCGCCCACCAACGCCACCCACGGCAAGTACAGACCCACCTCGCCCAGCCAGTCCGCCGTCCCCGGCAGCTTCTCACCCACCCACGCCGTC
>JBCBSA010000205.1:0-5356 GCA_039819425.1 Planctomycetota bacterium | reverse complement strand
GTCCTCGACGCCGGCGTCGACTGCATCCAACTCCGCGAGAAAGACCTCGAAGACGCCGACCTCCTCGACCGCGCCGCCCACGTCGCCCAGCGTTGCCGTGCCCACGGCGCCTCGGCCATCGTCAACGACCGCCCCGACCTCGCCCTCCTCAGCAACGCCGACGGCGTCCACCTCGGCCAAACCGACCTCCCCCCCTCGGAAGTCCGCAAGCTGGTGGGCCACCAACTCCTGATCGGTGTCAGCACCGCCAACCTCGACCAAGCCCACGCCGCCAAAGCCGGCGGCGCCGACTACGTCGGCATAGGCCCGATGTTCCCCACCACCACCAAACACAAACCCACCCTCGCCGGCCCCGCCTACCTCCGCGCCTTCCTCGCCGACCACCAACTACACGACCTCCCCCACCTCGCCATCGGCGGCATCACCCCCGCCCCCGGAAACCTCCCCGAACTCATCGAAGCAGGCGTCCGCGGCATCGCCGTCAGTTCGGCCGTGTGTGCCAGCGAAGATCCGGCAGCTCTGATCGCCGAGATCAAGCAGTCTTTTGGATAACGCCAGCCGTAATCAATCTTCGTCGCTCTCGGTGTCGGGCTGCCATTCGCTCGCGTCGAGGGTCTTGACGCGGGGTGAAAAAGCGGAGTGCATTCTTTCCAGCATCGCCACCAGCCACGAATGTTGTTGTGGCCAGTCGGATCGATCGGTCGGGTCGATCCCTTCGCGGACAATGGCAATCCGACATTCTTTGCGATTCGGCAAGGCATCCCAGTCGAGTTGGGTTCCGACTTCTGTTTCGATGTCGGTTTTTTGATCTAACAGGAGATTAAAGTGCGCGTCAGCGTCCGGCTCGTAACAGGAAACTCCTATGCGTAGAAAATTCTTTTGCGTATTCACAGACGCATGCATACCGAAATGTGACCTGCCCAGCGCAAAGTTGGTCCAGTGCTGAAGCCTTGGCTTCTGAGGTTTGACTTCGCTTTTTCGGTCTAGGAGGAGTTGCCTTAACCCCTGCCAGTATTCAAGCTGAAGAAGCCTGGTTTCACTAGGAGCCGCGTTGTCTGAATCCTTGGCCGCCGAAGCAATCTGTTTTGCCCAATCATTCGGTTTACAAACAACGTTGAACTTCGGGGCGATCGGAGAATTAGCTATCTTCCATAGCTCGACTTCAAGGCCAAAGAAATTGAACTGGCTGTTCGTGATGCTATTCAGCCAATCCAGTGCGGCTCGGTGTTCCTCGGTGAAGCGGTCGGCGATCCAGATGATCGTGACTGCTTTCAGCCCCGCGGCATAGGTCATCAGTTGTCCAAGATGGATGTGGTCCGTTTTTTCGAGTTGATTCTCGATGAGCACCCACGAGTCGTCTGCGGTGTCTTGGCAGAGTATGTCTGCGCGAAACGGCCCGACGTTTTTTTCTTGTGCCTCAAGCTCGAGGTCGATTCCGACAGTATCACCAAGCAAATTGAGATTGCTTTCTTGAGCGAGCCACGGCGTGAAATCGCCTGCTTCTGTTGCCCAAGCGTGTCTAAGCTCCACTTGCTCAAGCCGACTTAGTTCAAGCATAAGATGTTCCGTGGTGCGAGATGTCGGACTGGTGATTTCGCCGAAATTCCGCAAACTCGTTCCGCATTAAATCGAACGCCGATATCTTCGGTACGTCATACACAGAGCAACGCCTGGTGGCTTCTTCGTGTATCCGGAGGTTTGACCAGTGCGGGTGTTCACGGCGGACCATAAAACGTGTCATGCGTCGTGTCACCCGATTCAAACGGAGCGCGTTACGCATTCTTTCTCCGGGCGTAAGCGAACGCATAAACGCCACTTCTTGCTGAGTCATCGGCCGCCAATCGGCGAAGTAGCGTTTTTCGGTTTCGCTGGGCGGCAGTTTTTTCACGCCGGGGCCTTGGTCTTGCTCTCGCTGTCGCCGACGAGGGCGGCGTTGGTTTCGAAGCGGTCGAGGGCCCGCAACAACTGGTCGATCTGGGTGACGGGCTGCATCTGTTGCAGACGCCGGCGCAGCTGCGTGACGGTGTTCAGTTCCGGGGGGGACATGAGCTTGTCTTCGTTGCGGGTGCCGCTGGCGGCGAGGTCCATGGCGGGGAAGGTGCGTTGCTCGGCGATCTTGCGGTCGAGGATGAGCTCCATGTTGCCGGTGCCCTTGAACTCTTCGAAGATGACCTGGTCGCCGCGGCTGCCGGTGTCGACCAGGGCGGTGGCGACGATGGTGAGGGAGCCGCCTTCTTCGAACTTGCGGGCGCCGCCGAAGAGCTGTTTGGGGATGGCCAGGGCGCCGGCGTCGAGGCCACCGGAGAGGGTGCGGCCGGTGCCGGCGAGGCTGGGGGCGGTGTTGAACGCCCGGCCGATGCGGGTCAGCGAGTCGAGCAACACGACGACGTCGCGGCCCATCTCGGCGTGGCGCTTGGCGCGTTCGAGGGCGAGCATGGCCAGGCCGATGTGGCGCTCGACGGGGTGGTCGTTCGACGAGGCGAGGACGGTGCAGGGGACGTTGCGGCGGAAGTCGGTGACCTCTTCGGGACGCTCGTCGACGAGCAGGGCGTAGACCTCGACGTCGGGGTGGTTCTTGGAGATGGCGAAGGCGATTTGTTGGAGCAGCGTGGTTTTGCCGGCCTTGGGGGGGCTGACGATCATGCCGCGGGTGCCGTAGCCGATGGGGCAGAAGAGGTCGATGAGCCGGCAGGACGGCGGGCAGCCGGGGTACTCGAGCGTCAGCCGGGGCTCGGGCATGACGGTGGTGAGGTCTTCGTAGGACTGGTATTCGCCCAGGTCGTCGACGGGGGTGCCGTCGACGGTGAGCACGTCCTTGGCGCGGCGGGCGTCGGGGGCGATGGCGTTGTGCTTGGGTTTCTTGTTTTTCTTTTTGCCGTACTTCCCGCCCCCCCCGGAATGGCCCCCGCCCCCGGAGTGACCGTTGTTTTGGGCCCCGCCGCCGACGGGTTTGCCGAGGGTGACTTCGAGTTCGAGGCCCGGGCGGAGGTTGTATTTCTGGATGAGGTGGGAGGCGACGACCGGGTCGGTGGGCTCGGCGACGTAGGTGTCGGTGAGCTGGCGGAGGCGTCCGTCGGACTTGTTGGCCAGTTCGAGGATGCCGCGGGCGGTCGGGAGGTCTTGGGACATGGGCGGGGGTTCTCGGTCGGTTCGGGTCGGATCGACGGGTGTGCGCTGACGTCGGGAGCGGATCGGAGGCGTTGCGGCCGGGGGCGGCGGGACGTGCGGTGTGGGCCGTTTGTCGCCGGTCTGTGGCCGGAGATTTCCGGGAACTTCCGGGAACTTCCGGGAACTTCCGGGGGGGCGGGGGGCGGACCTCCGGGGGAACGACATTGGCTTCGGGCGGGCCTCGGGGAGGCCCGGCTACCACACCGCACACGCAGACCCGTGGGGTCTGACAAAGCACTGACAGATGGCGGCTGGAGGTCCGTGACCCCGGACGAGCCTCATGACTCGGGCATCCCGGGGTGACACAGCGGGGACAGGTAAGGCCCCACCTCCATCTCTGTTTTAGCGGGGATGCCGCGAACGTTCAAGCCCGGCGTCGCCTTTCGGAGGGTTCGGAGGTTACCCCAACGTGGGTGTGGGCTATGCTTGGGGTCCACGGGGTCGAGGGAGTCGCGGATACGCCGCGTCGGGCGCGTGTCCGCCAAGCCCCCCCCGTCCCCGCTCCCGGAACACTCCCCGAAGGACCCATGCCCGGACCCGACCCCGCCGTTGTTGACGAGTCGCGTCGCAACCTGGTGTACGCCGAGTTGCCCGGGACGCAGCTGCTGTTGGACCTGTACCGGCCGGTGACGGAGCGGGCGGTGCCGGTGGTGCTGTTTTTCCACAGCGGCGGGTGGCGATCGGGCACCAAAGACGACTGCAAGGTGCGTTGGCTGACGCGGTACGGCTTCGCGGTGGCGAGCGTCAGCTACCGGCTGCTGCCGCGTCACCGTTTCCCCGTGCAAGTGCAGGACGCCAAGGCGGCGGTGCGTTTCCTGCGTGGACACTCGGCCGAGCTGGGGCTCCACCCCGAACAGGTCGTGGCGTCGGGGCTGTCGGCCGGGGCGTACCTGGCGTGCATGCTCGGGCTGACCGCGGGCCACCCCGACCTCGAGCCGCCGCCCACCGGCCCGGTCGTCCGCGCCGACGACCCGTACCCGCACCCCGGCCTGCCGCAACGCGTGGAGCCAGCGCCCGACGCGCCGACGCACGTCAACGCCGTGGTCAACTTCGCGGGCTTCACCGACCTGGTGGTGCTCCAGAAGCTGCCGTCGCGCCGCGGCGAGCGGGCCGGCCGCAGCCCCGAAGCCCGGCTGCTGGGCCACGCCGTCCACGACGACCTCGGCCGCGCCCGCTTGGCCAACCCCATCGACCACGTCCACCCCGACGCCCCGCCGTTCCTGCACGTGCACGGCGAGCTCAACGAGGTCACCCCCTTGGACCAGACCCGCCGGTTCCACGCGGCGCTGCAGGCCGCGGGCGTGACGTCGAAGGTCGTCCTCGTCCGCGGCTCGGGCCACAACAGCCGTCGGCTGTTCGACACCCCCTCGATCCGCGACCGCGTCGCCGACTACCTGCACCGCCACCTCGACACCGACGGCGTGCGCGTGGTGCAGCAAGAGATGCGGCCGCGCGACGCGGGGTGAGCGCGACACCGCGGGCCACTGTGCCGTCGACGAGACTGAAAGTCCCTTATCAACAAGGATTTATCGTGAATCACTCCGCTTGATTCGTGTCGGTTTCATGCTAAAACGGCTGACGGATCGACACCCGCCATCACCCCATCCGGAGCCGCACGATGACCTGCAACGTCCACGAAGACCACGACCACACCCACGGCCCCGGCTGCGGCCACACCGCCATCCGCCACGGCGACCACGTCGACTACCTCCACGACGGCCACCTCCACCACCCCCACGGCGACCACGTCGACGAACACGTCTTCGACGTCTCCGACACCAACCCCGACGCCTGCACCGGCGGCCACACCTGCTCGGGCCACGATGCCGACCACGTCCACGGCCCCGGCTGCGGCCACGAACCCGTCCCCCACGGCGACCACACCTGCTACCTCGTCGACGGTCACTTGCACCACCCCCACGACGACCACTGCGACGACCACGGGCCGGTCGAAGTGGTGAAGTAAACCGGCCCACCCTGTTGCAAAATGCTCCTTGGATTCTCGGCCAAGTCGGGATAGCCTTGTGTCATGGTCAAGTCGGTTAAAGAAATCCAACAAGCCATCGAGCAATTGCCTGAGACCGACCGTAAGCGGTTTCATGAGTGGTATGCCGAGTACTTCAACGATCTCTGGGACAAGCAGATCGAAGAAGATTCTCTTGCCGGCCGCCTCGATCACCTGATCGAT
>JBCBSA010000204.1:0-5374 GCA_039819425.1 Planctomycetota bacterium | reverse complement strand
CGGCGAGGTCCCAGGACTGACGTTGGTCGGCGAGCATCGTGTCCAAAATGGTCTTGAGCTTGGCCTGCAACGTCGGGTCAAAAACCGGCGTGATGCACTCGACGCGGTTGTTGAGGTTGCGGTACATCCAGTCGGCACTCCCGATGTAGTACTCCGGGCCCCCGGAATTACCTTCGGATGGCGGGTTGATTTTTGAGGTGTCGTAGGTGGCGTTGTGGCCGTTGTTGAAGTGGTAGATGCGGGAGTGTTCGAGGAAGCGGCCGATGACGGAGTGGACGGTGATGTTTTCCGAGAGGCCGGGGACGCCGGGGCGGAGGGTGCAGAAGCCGCGGACGATGAGCTTGACGCGGACGCCGGCGTTGGAGGCTTCGTAGAGCTTGCGACACAACCGGCGGTCTTCGAGGCTGTTCATCTTGGCGACGATGAGGGGGCCCCCGGAAGCTTCGCGCTCCGCGTCGGTGGCTTTGGGGTCGCCGCCGGCTTTGCGCCAGGCGTCGGCGTGGGCGATCTCGCGGTCGATCATCTCGACGAAGCGGCGACGCATGTTGGTGGGGGCGATGAGCAGGTGTTTGAAGTCGCGTTTGAGGGAGCGGCCGGTGAGGAAGTGGAAGAGCTCGATGAGGTCGCCGGTGAGGCGGGGGTCGGCGGTGAAGAGGCCCAGGTCGGTGTAGAGGTTGGCGGTCTTGGAGTTGTAGTTGCCGGTGCCGACGTGGGCGTAAGTGCGGAGGCCGTCCTTCTCGCGGCGGACGACGATGGAGGTCTTGGTGTGGGTCTTGTAGCCGACGACGCCGTAGACGACGTGGATGCCGGCTTTTTCGAGCTGTTGGGCGAGCTGGACGTTGCGCTCTTCGTCGAAGCGGGCTTTGAGCTCGACGAGGACGACGACCTGTTTGCCGGCCTCGGCGGCCTTGATGAGGTCGGGGATGAAGGGCGAGTCCTTGGCGGTGCGGTAGAGGGTGAGCTTGATGGCGATGACGTCGGGGTCGGTGGCGGCGCGGCGGATGAAGCGTTCGACGCTGGCGGAGAACGACTCGTAGGGGTGGTGGACGAGGACGTCGCCGTTGCGGATGACGCTGAAGATGTTGGACTCGACGTCGGCGAGGCGGGCGGGGACCATGGGGGTCCAGGGCTCGTATTTGAGGTCGGGGCGGTTGACCTCGCCGTGGACGGTCCAGAGGTCGGTGTAGTCGAGTTCGCCGGCGAGGTGGTAGACGTCGTCTTCGGCGAGGCCGAGCTCCTGCATGAGGAACTGGTTCATGGGGTGGAAGGGCCGGTCGTCGGTCTCGAGGCGGACGGCCTTGGCGAAGCGGCGGTCGCGGAGCTCTTGTTCGATGAGCTCGAGGAGGTCTTCGGCGTCTTCCTCGTCGCGGTCGACGTCGGCGTTGCGGGTGATGCGGAACGGCTCGACGTGCTTGATGATCATGCCCTCGAAGAGGGCGTCGAGGTTGTGGCGGAGGATCTGTTCGACGGGGACGAAGCGGACGCCTTCTTCGGCTTCCTGCTGCTTGTCGACGGGGAGGCGGACCCAGCCGGGGAGGACCTGGGGGACTTTGACCCGGGCGAACTGGAGGCGGCCGGCGGCGTCGTCGAACTCGCCGTTGACGCCGCGGGCGGCGGGGTCGCGGATGGGGGTCGAGGTTTCGGGGCTGTCTTTTTCGCCGGCGGGGTGCTGGAGCATGACGCCCAGCGAGGTGGAGAGGTTCGAGATGAAGGGGAAGGGGTGGCCGGGGTCGACGGACAGCGGCGTGACGACGGGGAAGAGGTTGGCCCGGAAGTAGTCGTCGGCGAGGTCACGTTCGGTCTCGGAGAGGTCGTCCCACGACAGCAGGTGGATGCCTTTCCCGGCGAGGGCGGGCTTGACCACGTCGAGGTAGCAGCGGGCCTGTTCTTCGAGCATGGGGATGACGGCCTCGCGGATCATGGCGAGCTGCTGCTCGGGGCCCAGGCCGTCGCTGGTGCGGGTCATGACGCCGGCTTCGATCTGGCGCTTGAGGCCGCCGACGCGTTTCTGGTAGTACTCGTCGAGGTTGGAGTTGAAGATCGCCAGGAAGCCGACGCGTTCGAGCAGCGGGGTGCGGCCGTCGAGGGCTTCGTGGAGGACGCGGCGGTTGAACTCCAGCCAGCTCATCTCGCGGTTGATGAACTCGCCCTCGACCGCGGGGGCGTCGAGGGCGTCGGGCGGGGCGATCGGCACGGCGGGGGTGTCGGACATGGAGGAGGCTTTCGTCGCGGGGCGGGGCCAGCGGAGACACTGAAGCTTGGGGTGGGTTGAATATAGCCGCGGGACAACGCCCCGCGGGCGGCCGCTCAAGCCTTCACGCGATCCACATACCTTCGGATCAGCGGTCGAGGTCGCCCGTGCCCGGCCGGCTCGGCGGCGCGTCGAGGAGGAGCACCGCCTGCCGCAGACGCAGGCGATCAAGCACCGGCCCGTTGGCCGCGGGGTCCAGCCGGAGGCGCAGCGACGCGGAGCCGGGGTCCAACTCAAGATTCACCCGGCCGGCCGGTTGGCCGGCGTCGAGGTGCAGGTCGGGCCGCGTCGAGTCCACGCCGCCGTCGGCTTCGCCGCCGACCCACAGGTCGATGTCCGCCAGCGCCGCCCGCTCCGCCGGCACGCCCGCCGGCGGGTCGAGCTCGGCGGTGGCCGCAAAACGGCGGACACCCTCGGGCAGATCGAACTCGACCGTCACGGGAGCGTGCAGCCGCAGCCCCGCCGCGTCCCGCTCGGGCGGCCACGTGAGCCCGAACGCCTCGCCGCCGTCGATCGTCCGCATCGGCTGGTCGCCCAGCGCCACCAGCCGCAGCCCCCCCGCCGCGAAGTCGACGCGGCGGAGTTGGGTTCGGTCGATCGTGACCGCCCGGCCCGCGTCGGCGAGCACCGGCGTCAGCGTCAGCTCGTTGCCACGGACCGTAACGCCGGTGGCCCGTACCCGCGTGCCGTCGGCCAGCGCGACGAGGTCGCCCTCGACCCCCGCGTCGCGCGGCGGGTTGGCCAGCGTCAGCCCGGCCAGGTCGGCGACCTCCAGCGTCACCTCGCCGGCGGCGCCGTCGGGCGCGATCGTCAGCGTCGTGCCCCCGACCGCCACGATGAACCCGGTGAGCCGGTCGCCGTTGGCCAGGGTGACCGTATCGCCGAGGGCCGCGTTGTCGTTGTTGGCGGCGGGCGTGAACGACGCGGCGTCGAGGCCCACGGCGGTGACCGACCGGACGTCGTCGAGGCCGAAGGTGAACCGCCCCAGTTCGGGGTGTTCCCAGACGATCGCCTCGCCGCCGCGGGTGCCGTCCGCCCACCGGCCGACGATGTCCTGGCCATCGACGAGCGTGATAGCCATCAGGCCCGGCTCATCCGAAGACGTGTCTTGCGCCGCAGACGCTGCGTCGGGGTCCGTCAGCAGTTCAAGTCGTACGTACCCCGCTGTGGGCTCGCGGGTCAGCCGGCGTTGGTCGTCGAAGTAACGCAGCTCCCCGCTGCCCAGCGAAGCCAGCGTGATCGAACGCCGCTCCAGCTCGGGCGTGACGAGTTCGGCGGGGGTGAGGGCCGAAGCGGAAACCCCCAACAACACAAGCACCGAGGCGATAGGAGCCGGACCGATGATCGATGACAGATGATGGATGATGACGGGTTACCTCTGGAAGATCGGCAGCAGGCGATTGGGGATCTGCAGGACGATGAGGCTCATCGCGGTGCCGTAGGAATCGCCGTGGTTGGACGACCAGCTGCCGTCGGCCTGCTGGCGTTCGAGCAGCTCTTCGCGGATCTGGGGGAAGTACTCGGCCCAGTAGGCGCCGCCGGCGAGGAACATGGCCTGGGCGGCGTAGTAGTGGCCGTAGTAGTAGTGGCCGCCGCCGCGGGCGCCGAGGCCGCGCGAAGCGCGGAGCAGGTAGTCGAGCCCGTCGGTGACCGCGTCGTCGTCGTAGACCCCGGCGTACTGGAGGCTGGCGACCCCGGCGGCCGAGCGCGGGTAGGCCGAGCCGCCGGCGGTGAGCATGTAGCGGAAACCGCCGTCGGCGGGGTTCTGGCACTGGCGGACGTACGTGATCGCACGGTCGATGGTTTCTTTGGGCACGGACAGCCCGGCGTTGCGGGCCGAGCGCAGGGCCATGACCTGGGTGATGGTGACGGAGATGTCGGCGTCGAAGGGGCGGGGGTGGTACCGCCAGCCGCCCTCGTGGTTCTGGGTGTCGACGATGAGGCGGACGGCTTTGAGCAGGACCTCGCGGACGCGGGGGTCGCCGGTCATGCCGTAGACCTCGCCGAGGAAGAGCGCGGCGTAGCCGTGGCCGTACATCGGGCCGTGGGACGTGTCGGCGGCGAGGAGGCCGGACTCGGTGGCGTGGGCGAGGATGAAGTCCTGGCAGCGGCGGACGTGCTCGCCGTATCGGCCGCGGCCGGGGATGTGGCCGTCGGCGAGGAAGGCGAGGCCGGCGATCGCGGTGATGCCGACGTGTCGGCCGTAGCGTTCGGCGCCGTAGCTGCCGTCGTCGGCCTGGGCCTGGGCGAGGTAAGCCAAGCCCCGCTGGATCGCGGCCCGCGAGGCGGGGGTGATCTCGACGAAGTCGACCTGCTCGGTACCCCGGCCGGGCTGCGCCGGCGAAGCCGGCGTCAAGCAGAAGAATAGAAGAACAGAACAGCAGAAAAGCCCGCGTGCGGATTTATACTGCGGAGTCTTGATTTTCTGATCGTTTACTTTTTTACGGTTCAGCTTTTCCATCGCTACTCTCCCGCTTCCTCGGCCAACCGACGATAGTACGCCTCGGTGAGGTCGCGGTACACGGGGCTGTAGGGCTCGTCGAGGCCGTTGGACAGCTCGTCGCGGAGGCGTGGCGGAAGAGCGCCCCATTCGCTGCGGACCTCGTCGATCGGGCCCTGGCCGGGCTCAACGGGGCCGACTTGACCGGGGGAGAACTGACCGGGGTTTTCGCCGCCGCCGGAAGCGGCGGCGGCGGACGACTCGCCCTCGCCGGGAGTCTGGCTAGGTGGTTGGCCTTGGCCGGCGTTTTGGGCGGCGCTGTCCTGGTTAGACGCCGACGAGCCCCCGCCCCCGCCGGAGGACGACTGTTGCTGTTGTTGCTGGGCGGCTTCGATGAGTTGGTCGAGGCGTTCGAGGATGCTCTCCTGCAGCCGCTGGGTGTCGAGGCCCGGGTCGTCGTCTTCGTCGAGCCGGGCGGCGGCGGCACCCATGTCGCGGACGGCGGTTTCGAAGGTATCGGAGACTTGTTGGCCGGTGAGGCGGTCCTGCACCTCGGCGATGGGGGCCACGGGATCGATCGCGGGTTCGGATTCCTCCGGCGTTTCCGAACTTCCGGGGGCGTTTCCGGGGGGGGCGAGGTCGAGGAGTTCGTCGAGGGTGGGTTGGTCCTGGACGACGGCACT
>JBCBSA010000203.1:0-5440 GCA_039819425.1 Planctomycetota bacterium | reverse complement strand
GCCTGAAGGTACACGTCCCGGTTGATCCCGCCCAGCTCGCGGCGCGACCAGTACGTCGCCAGCGACGTCTCGACCGTGAGCGTGATCTCGTTGGGCTGGCCAGGGCGGACGAACGCGGTGATGTCGAACTCGCTGGGCAGCGTGGCGATGTCGTTCTCGCCGGCCGGGTGCCCGTTGACCCAGAGCCGCGTCAGCCCGTCGACGCTCTCGAAACGCAGCATGACCCGCGCGTCCGCCCAGCCGGCGGGCACGTCGAAGGCCTTGCGGTAAGCCACCGGCACGCCGAACTCTTCGTGCATCCGGGGCAACCCCTGAAAGGCAAAGTGCCCGGGCACCCGCACGGCGTCCCACTCGGATACGCTCGCGCCCCGCCCGTCGAAGCTTTCCGGTACGTCGTGCACGAACCCCCACTCGCCGTTGAGGTCGAGCCGAGCGTCGGCGATGCCGGGAACGTCCACGCTCCGCGGCGTCAGCCGGATCGGTGGCAGCACCCCGCCCCCGGAATCCACGCGTCCCGGGTCTCGCGTCGACTCGGCCGCCCCGCCGCCCCGTCCGGACGGCGTCGCTCCGGCCGGCCGCGAGAAGTCCATCCGTTCCGCCGCGGAGGTGCCCGTCTCGACCGCCCCGGGCGTCGCCTGGGCGTGGGCACTCGACGCCGCGGCACAGAGCCACCACACCGCGGCGGCCGCCGCCGTCCACGCCACGGTTACCCACACCGATCGGCATCGATTCGCCTGCATGGCTTCAGCACTCCGTCGGCCGAGTCGCCTCGGCGTTTTGTTGCCCGACCACCACCTGGTCGAGGATCATGATCTTCTGCCAGATCTTGCGCGACAGCCCCGTCGTCAGCGTCTCGATCTCGTCTACCGCCGCCAGCACCACCGCGTCCTGCGTGTTCTGGGCGTACAACGCCGCCACCTTCCCGATCAGCGACAACATCTCGCTGCAGTAGTCCAGGTACCGGCCCATCAGGAACGGCGTCAGCCGGTCGACCCGCACGACGTGGTCGGCGTCCTCGACGATCAGCTCGCGGTGCACCAGCCGCTCGGGGTCCTTGGCGAACTGGTGCATGTCGATCACGTGGGCCAGCGCCCGCATCTCCTGCACCGCCGCGAGCACCTTCCGCCGCTTGAGCCGCGCTTCCAGCGTCACGATGAACAGCACCACCAAACCCAGGTAAACGACCGTGCTGATCGCCGCGTCGATCCCTTCGAGGACGGAGAACGCGTCGGCGTCGGGGTCGAAGTGCAGGTACGACACCGCGATCTTGATCAGCACCCCCAGCATCGTCGTCAGGATCAGCACGTTGGCGACCCGAAGCGGGACGTTGGGCCGCTGGACCTCGACCGATCGGCTGACCGCGTCGCCCGCCAGCCGCCGCAGCAGCCGGGCCGTGCCCCCCAGCCCCCGGCCGGGGAGGCGGTAGTCGATCCGCTCGATCAGCAGCTCGATGGTCATCACGATCCGCTCGGACCGCAGCTCGATCGCCGTGGCGGGGGCGTCGGGGTCCGGGTCCGGGCTTCGCGTGACGGGGGGTTCATGCACCGCACCAGCATAAACCGGGTTCATCGCAAAGGTAATGAGGTTTCGATCCGCTCGATGCCGAAGGCCGCGTGCGATACCTGAACGTTTTGGACGAATAATCTGGCCGATGTATTGGGTTTGATATACGCGGATTTGAAAAAATTTTCGCGGATATTCGCCTCAAAGCCTTGACGCGGGTATTCAAGCCAGGTAGCCTTCGTGGACGAAATGAACGTTTTGATCGTTTTGTCTCGTTCAAGCCTCCAACGCCCAAAGGATCCGCCATGCCGACGACTCAACCCACGATTGTTTACGAGAAGGAATCGGGCGAAGAGGTCCGGATTTTTTGGTCCGACGAGCTGACCAAGGGCGAGCGTGAGGCCCTGACGCCGCTGATTGCCGATCCGATCGACTACATCGATGACGAGCGATTCCGCGAGCCGGACGCCCACCGTCAAATCATGGACCCCGAACTCGACGTCCCCCGGCCGAAAACGGCCTGGTACACCCGTCTCGCCCACGAACGAGCCAACGACCCCCGGATCAAGGTCTCGGCCCTGCCCCTGTTGACTCCGAAGCAGGAACGCGACGTGTTCCTCCGCTTCAACTACTGCCGGTTTCGGGCCGAGCAGGTACGGGTGAGCATCAGCCCCCGCAAGGTCGGCAAGGTGAAAGGACGTGAGCTGCTCCGCTGGCACAACGAAGCCCACGAGCTCCGCGAGAAAATCGCTGAATACAACCTCGCCCTCGTCTTGGCGATGGCCAAGCGGCTGCCCGCGGGGAGCGTCGATTTCCCCGAGATGATCAGCGAGGGGAACATGGCCCTGCTCCGAGGGATCGATAAATTCAACGTCTCCAAGGGCTTCAAGTTCTCAACCTACGCCTGCCGGGCCATCCTCAAAGCCTTCAGCCGGCTGGGCGTGAAGACCACCCGCTACCGCTCGGTCTTCCCGGTCGGCTTTGAGCCCGACCTCGAACGCTCCAACTACGCCGCCGAGAAGGCCCGTACCGAAGAAGAGGGCTGCGTCGAACAGGTCGCCAGCATCTTCCGCGAGAACCGTTCGGACCTGACCGAGCTCGAACGCGACATCATCGAGAAGCGGTTCGCCTTCGACAACCCCGACGGCGGCCGCGGCCTGACGCTCCAGGAAGTCGGCAAGCTCGTCGGCCTGACCAAGGAACGCGTCCGCCAGATCCAGATCCACGCCCTCAAGAAGATGCGGGCGACCCTCGAAGACACCTATCTCGACGGCCCGTCGTTGGGCGAAGCCCTCGAAGAGGCCGGCGTCGAAGTCGGTGCCTAAACTCCGAAGCCTTATTCGCCACACCACCGCCCCGCGGGACGTCTACGACGGTCCGTGGGGTTTTTCGTTGCCCGGGCACCCCTACAATTCCGCCGATCATGCCCGCCGACCGCGAGAAACTCGACGCGCTGCTGAAGAAGGCCCGTGCCCTGCCCAAGACGCCCGGCGTGTACCTGATGAAAGACGCCGCCGGGGTGGTGCTCTACGTCGGCAAGGCCTCGCGGCTCCCGGACCGGGTCTCGTCCTACTTCGTGCCGTCGGCCGACCCCGGGTTCAAGAAACGGCCCATGCTCGGGCTCATCGACGACTTCGACGTCATCGAGTGCGAGGGCGAGTGGGAAGCTCTGCTCACCGAGAACCGCCTGATCAAAGACATCCACCCGCGGTTCAACGCCCGGCTGGTCGACGACAAAACCTTCCCGTACCTCGCCATCACGCTGAAGGACGACTTCCCGGGGGTGTTCATCACCCGCAACCCGCAGGGCGAGGAGTTCCGGGGGGCGAAAATCATTGGGCCGTTTACCAGCGTCTATGCCCTGCGCGAATCGATCCAGATCTTGCAACGGGTCTTCAAGTTCCGGACCTGTCACCTCGACATCCGGGAAGACGACGAGAAGCGGGCGTTCTTCCGGCCGTGTCTGCTGTACCCGATCAAGCAGTGCACCGCGCCGTGCGGGGCGAAGATCGGCAAGGAGGAATACCGGGCCGACATCGATCGGTTCGTGCGGTTCCTGGAGTCGAAGCGGTCGGTCATGCTGCGTGAGCTCCGTCGGGACATGGAGCGGGCCAGCGAGGCGCAGCGTTACGAGCAGGCCGCGGCGCTACGCGACCAGATCCAGGCGATCGAAAAACTCGACGAGCGGGGGACGACCAAGCAGAACTGGCAGCCCGAGTCCGAGTCGTTTTACGTCGAGCCGGAGAAGGGGCTGGAGTCGCTGCGCAAGACGCTGGGGCTGGCCGAGCCGATCCGGTGCCTGGAGTGCATCGACATCGCGCACCTGCAGGGCGGAGAGACCGTCGGCAGCAAGGTGTGTTTCGTCGACGGCCGGCCGCTGAAGAACGAGTACCGCCGGTACAAAATCAAAACCGTTTCCGGCGGCAACGACGACTACGCCAGCATCCGCGAGGTGGTGAGTCGGCGGTACCGCGAGGCGGGCCAGGGCAACGAGCTGTACCCCGACGTGATCGTGATCGACGGCGGGCTGGGCCAGCTCCACGCGGCGCAGGAGGCGTTCGAGGACCTGGACGTGAAGCCGCCGATGGTGATCTCGCTGGCGAAGAAGGAAGAGCTGATCTACGTGCAGGCGAAGCGGGAGCCGATCCGGCTGAGCCGGCAGAACCTCGGGCTGAAGCTCTGCCAGGCGGCGCGGGACGAGGCGCACCGGTTCGCCCAGCACTACCACCACATCCTGCGGCGGAAGAAGGTGCTCGGGGAGAAGTGAGCGCCTCCTCGGGGATCGGTTTTCAAAGAGGGGGCGTTCGGTTCGTCTCGCCGCGACGCGGTGGCCGGCGGGGCGGGGAGACTTGAGTGTGGTTTTGGGCGATCGCGGAGCTTGGGAGACGCGGAGACGCGGAGCAAAAGATCAATTTCTTGATTCGGTGTCTTCTCCGCGTCTCCGCGTCTCCCAAGCTCCGCGATCGCCTTGATTCACCCTGAACCGTTAACCCTCGACCAACGACGCGTCGGCTCCGACCCCCCGGAAGTGGTTTCTTGCGAGGCTGAACCTCGGCGCTTCCGGGTCCCCCTTCCGGGGGCCGTGAGTTTCCGGCAAGGTGGTGTCACGGGCATCGCCACGTCCGGCGCGTGTGCATCAGTCCGGCTTCCTGGGTTGACCGCCACGGCGTGCGCCTTGTCTGATCGCTTCCGTCGCTGAACCGAGGGCCGACACAGAGGGGCGAAGCGCAACCGAGGTGCGCACCTCGGTTGCGCGAGCGTGGGGTGTGGGGCGGTAAGCCGAGCGGGGGCGGGGGTTAAAAAAGTTTCGGCGGCGGGGGGGATTGTGTCGGGGTCTGGGGTTTTGTTGTGCGCGCGATCCGGGGCTTTGTCGCCGCGCTCCGCAGCCCTCGGCTTGGAGGGGGGGCCGTATGATGCGGCCGATGAGCGGTGATGGGCGGACCCTGATTTTGTCGGACACACACCTCGCCGAGCCGGGCCGGGGGGCGGGGTCGGCGGCGGCGCTGCGGCCGTTGTGGGCGGGGTTCGACCGGGTGGTGTTCAACGGGGACACGGCCGAGACCCGCAGCCCGCGGCACCGCGACGCGTCGCACCGGGCGGTGGACGAGATCGGGCGGATGACGGCGGAGGACGGGGTGGCGCTGACGGTGGTGGCGGGTAACCACGACCCGTTCGTGAGCGAGATCGACTGGGTCGAGCTGGCGGGCGGGGCGGTGCTGGCGACGCACGGGGACCTGCTGCACCCGGCGGTCGCGCCGTGGGCGGACGAGAGCCACCGGCTGGCGGAAGCGGCCGACGCGGCGTTGGCCGAGTTGGGGGAAGACCGGTCTTCGGCCGACGCGCGGCAGCTCGCCGAGGCCGCCAAGCGGGCGTCGGCCCGGCACTGGCGCCGGGAGGTGCAGGGCGGTTACGAGCGGCGCAGCGCAGGCGTGTGGGG
>JBCBSA010000202.1:0-5488 GCA_039819425.1 Planctomycetota bacterium | reverse complement strand
GAGGCACGGTGGCAGGTCCTCGACGGCCGGGTGGCGCAGGACATCTCGGCCGTCGCTTACTTCTTCGGCCGAGACCTGCGTCGAGAGATCGATCGGCCGATCGGCCTGATCCAGTGTGCCTGGGGCGGGTCCAAGATCCAGGCCTGGCTCTCGCCGCAGACCTTTGCCGACCAGCCCGACCACGAGCGCTTCCGTCGGCAGTACGAAGAAGCCGCGGAGCGTTTCGCGCGAGAGCTCCAGCGGTGGCGGGCCGACGGGAAGAACGGGCAGCGGCCGCGGCCCCGGGGCGGCGGCCCGAACCACAAGCCGTCGGGCCTGTACAACGCGATGACGCACCCGCTCGCGCCGCTGACCATCCGCGGGGTGCTGTGGTACCAGGGCGAGTCCGACGCCTGGATGCCCGAGACGTATGACGAGTTGTTCAAAGCCCTGGTCGCCGACTGGCGGCGCGGCTTTCACGACCCCGAGCTGCCGGTCTTCTACGTCCAGCTGCCCGCTTTCGAGAACGCGAAGTGGCCCGCGTTCCGCGAGGCGCAGCGCAACCACGACATCCCGCACGCCGCGATGGCGGTCAGCATCGACCAGGGCGTGGCCGACGACATCCACCCGCCGATGAAACGCCCGGTCGGCGAACGGCTCGCCCGGCTGGCCCGCGTCCACGTCTACGGCCACGACGTCCTGCCCGGCGGCCCGCGGCTCGAAAGCGTCTCGCTCGTCGGCGACGGCTCGGGCGTGGTGCGTCTGCGCTTCGTCGATGTCGGCGACGGCCTGGCGTCCACCGCCGCCTCCCCCGGCGGCGGGCCGCTGCCGGACTTCGCGCTGGTCGGGGCCGACGGCAAGGCCCGATCCGCGGAAGCCCGTATCGTCTCGGCCGACACGATCGAGGTACGCTCGCCGCAGGTCGCCCAACCCGTGAAGGTCCGCTACGCCTACACGCCCGTGCCCTCGGGCCACCTCATCAACTCCGAGCGGCTGCCGGCGTCTCCGTTCGAGGTCGGCGTCGATCCCGGGTAATCTCCCTCGGAACCGAGAAGGCTTGCGTCGGTGCCCCCGCGATCGGAGGCCGAGTAAACCCACGTTTTTTCGAGCCGTTGGATGATGAACGCCCGTGACTTGCCGCCGATGCCTATCGGCACGGTGTACCTGATCGACCCGCGGCTCTCGCCCGACGAGCAGCGGCGTGACCTTGTCAACATCGCGGCGACCGGGTTCAACACGGTCGTGCTCTGGCCGGCAACGACGCGGTGGGACGCGGAAAAAACAGGTGGTCTCGCCTTCAACTCGATCGACCGTGTGATGAGCGTGTGCGACGAGTTGAAGCTGCGGGCGATCGTCGAACTCCAGGGCCAGGTCGTCCACCAGGAGATGACCCCGCACAGCCACCCGGATATGCCCGCCGTCGCGCAGCAGGGTTCGCGGCGCGATATCCCCTGGAACAACCCGGCTTTCCAAAAAATTACCCTCGGCTACCTCCGCGACGTGGCCGAGCACTTCCGCGGGCACCCCGCGCTTTTCGCCTACGACGTGTTCAACGAGGTGGGCAACGACAGCGACGATATCTGGGCCCGACGGGCGTTCGCCGCCTTTCTCCGTCGGCGGTACCGCGACGACATCAGCGAGCTCAACGAGAAGTGGGGCACGTACCTGACCGGCTTCGACGACATCGCCCACTACACGGTCGAGCACTGGTCGAATACCCGCTGGTGGTCGGTCGTGCCGACGCGCGATTGGCACGCGTTCCGCCACCAAAACTTCATCGACCTGATGGACGAGTGGACGGCGGTCCTGCGCGAGGTCGACCCCGACACCCCGGTGTTCGCCGACGTGCTGGGCTGCGACACGCAGAACGATCGCAACGGGGCGTACTACGGCGTCAACGACTGGGACGTCGCGGAGCACAGCGACATCCTGGGGCTGTCGTGCTACGGCAACATGCGACCGCAGCCGATCAACCGGACGCAGCCGTGGAGTTGGCCGATGTTCTGGCGGACCGCCGACGCCGCGGCGCGGGGTCGGCCGGTGATGATCTCGGAGATGGCGACCACGAACCGCACCGTGTTCCCGATCGAGGGCTCGTCGCTGACCGACGAGATCGGGCTGTGGAGCGCCCAAGCGTTCTTCCACGGCGTAGACGGGCTGATCTATTGGAAGTGGCGTCCGTTCCGCCGCGGGGTGCAAGCCGGGGGACGGGGCCTGACCGCGTTCGACGGCACGCCGAATGACCAGGCCGAGCAGGCGGCCACGGTCGCCGGGTGGGTGAGCCGCCACGGCGAGCGGCTGGCGAAACTCCGGCCGGACCACGCCGGCTGCGCGATCGTCCACGACCACAACACGATGCACCTCTTCCACGCGTTGGGCGACACGCCCGACGAGCTGTACCTCGACAGCGGCCTGGGGTACTACCGCGCGTTCTGGCGACACGGGATTCAGCCGACGTTCCTGGCGGGCCGGCTGCTCGAATCCGACGGGGTGCCCGACGACATCCGCGTGCTGGTCTTGCCGTGCGCGATCGCTTTGTCTCAGAAGCAGGCGGAACACCTCGCCGTGTTCCTCGATCGCGGCGGGACGCTGTGGACCGACAGCCGGTTCGGCCTGCTCAACGAGAACGGCGACCTCTGGGACCACGCCCCCGGCGGCGGGCTGCACGAAAAACTCGGGATCGAAGAGGTCCGGCTCAACGGCAACTACGTCGGCGCTTCGCGTGACACCGGGCTGTCGCTCGATCGGGAGCTGGTGCAGGACCGCCTGAAACTGTCCTCCGACACCGAGGTCCTCCTGGCCGACGACGCCGGCACGCCCTGGCTAATCCGCCGGCGGATCGGGGCGGGGACGCACCTCCACAGCGCTCCGCTCTTGGGGCAGTTGGTCCGGCGGGAAGTCGACGGGGCGTTGACGAGTTTCGACCGCGGCTACGCCGCGGTTGCGTCGAACCTTCGGCCCGCGATCCCGATCAAGCAGCTCCCCGAAGCGGTCGACATCTCCACGCTGCTCGACGACCGCGGTCGACCCGAAGCGGTCGGGGTCACGAACTATCAACACGAAGCCGTGTCGATCAAGCTGCCGCGTCGGCTCGACGTGGGCCTCGTTGAACCGGCTCACGCGGCGGAGATCCAGCGCAAAGAGAACTCGGTCGACGTCTCGGTCCCGGCGCGGACCGCCGCCCTCTTGCTGCTCAACCCGGGCGGCGTGTCGTGAGCTCGACCCGGCTCGTCCCCCTCGAACCCGAGCGTGTCTGGCGCACCTACCTGGGCGGACGAGAGCTCGACCGCTGGAGCGGTGTCGAGCCGGCCGTCGACGGCCAGACCCCCGAAGACTGGATCGCTTCGACCACGCCCGCCGTCAACCCCGTGCCTCGGCCGGACGGCGAGGGCTTGACCCGGGCGCGTGTCGGCAAGGACCGCGTCCGGTTGCAGGAGGTCTTGGCCGACGACCCCGACGCGATGCTAGGGCCCGCGCACGCCAAGCGGTTCGGTCCGAACCTCGGTTTCCTCGCCAAGCTGCTCGACGCCTCCATCCGCCTGCACGTCCAGGCCCACCCCACCGCCGCTTACGCCCAACAATACCTCGGTAAGCCGCACGGCAAGGCCGAGGGCTACGTGATCCTCGCGACCCGGCCCGAGGTCGCCGAGCCTTACGTCTACCTGGGTTTCCAACGCCCGCCGGACCCGGACGACTACCGCCGGGCGATCGTCGAGCAGGACCTCGGCGCGATCCTCGCGCCGTTCGACCGTGTGCCCGTGCGGCCCGGCGACGCGTTGGTCGTGCCCGGCGGGCTGCCGCACGCGATCGGCGAGGGCGTGCTCATGCTCGAGGTCATGGAGCCCAGCGACCTCGTGGTCCGGCTGGAGTTCGAGCGCGGCGGGTACGCGTTGCCCGAAGCAGCGAGGTTCATGGGCCGGGGCGTCGGCCTGGCGATCGACCTGATGGACTTCCGGGCATTTTCTGTTGAAGAGGCCCGTCGGAGATTTTTCTGCGAGCCGCGGGTCCTGCATCAGCACGACGGGACCGCGCGGCTGGAGGGACTGATCGACGATCGGCACACCCCGTGCTTCGGTGTGCGGCGCTGGCACGCCGAGCACGCGGCGACGCTGCGGGTCGATCGCCCTGCGGTGGCACTGATCGAGCGGGGGCACGGTCGGATCGGGGTTCACGGGTACGACGAGGGCTACCGGTCGGGCGATCGCTTCTTCGTGCCAGGGTCTGCCGAGGAACTGCGGATCGACCCGCGGGAGCCGAGCGCCGTGCTGCTGATCGATCCGCCTCTACTCGGTTGACCGGGTTCTAAAAAAATTCAGGCGGGCACCGACACGGTCGCGGTGGAGTCGCGCACGACGAGGGTCGGTTTGATCTCTCGGATCGACCGCCGGCCGGTTTCGGAAGACTCGGCCTCACCCATCGCCAGTTGCGCCGCGAGGGTCCCGATCTGATACGGGTTCTGCTCGACCGTCGTCAGCGGGACGGAGACGGTGTCGAAGACCTGGTTCCCGTAGCCGATGACCGAGAGCCGGCTCGGCACGTCGTACCCCAGCCCGCGGGCCACTTCGATCACCTGCAGCGCCAAGAGGTCGGAAGCCGCGACGACGGCGGTCGCCTCCGGGTGCTGTTTGAGGAACTCGGCGATCGGCCCCCGCTCCTTCTGGCCGGTGGTGTCCACCTGCATCGCGTGTCGCGGCGTCGCGCCGGGCACGTGGTCGAGGAAGCCCCGGTGCCGTCGATGCGACCAGGCGTGGGGGCGTTCGAGGCCGACGTAGAGTACGTACCGGTGGCCACGCTCCGCGAGGTGCTCGGCGATCTGCCGGAGCCCCTCGGCCTCGTCCACCGTGACCATGCTGGACGTGGCCGGGGTGGGTAGCTGGTCGTCGATGGTCACGATCGGCCAGCCCCGCTCGCTCAGCGAGACCATCCGCTGGATCGCCTCCGGCTCGAACAGCGGCCAGGACACCACCGCGTCGACCCGCCGATCGATCATCCGCAGCAGCCGCTCTTCCTCCCGCCGGCCGCCGAGATCGGCCCCGCTGTCGCCGTCGGTCGGCGAACGCCCGACACGCTGGTACGCCAACTGCGCGTGCCCCTCCTCGCTCAGGTCGTGGTCCAACGTAGGGTGCACCAACGCGTGGGGCCACAGCACCAGCGGCACCCGATCGGCCTTCAGGATCGTGTCGTGGATGCCGTACAGCACACCCGTCCAGTGCGTGTTAAACGGGGCCACGAACACGCCGAGCGTGCCCGTCTGCCCCGTCTGGAGCCCCTGAACCAGTAGATTCGGCCGCCAACCCAACCGCTCGGCCGCCTCCAGCACCCGCTTCTGCGTGTCGACGTTGAAGTCCTCGGCCTTGTGGCCACGGAGGATCCGCGACACCGCCGCCATCGAGATATTCGCCGCCTCCGCTACGTCTTTCAGCTTGACGGCCCGCTCACGCATCGCTCGATTATAACGGAAAATCAGGCGATAAACGCGATCACCCATGAGTTGTGGAGCGGGACAAAC
>JBCBSA010000201.1:0-5489 GCA_039819425.1 Planctomycetota bacterium | reverse complement strand
GGTTGCGTGAGCAGGCGGTGGAGGCCCTGCGAGGCGGCCCGTGACCGGATGCCTGGACGTGTTTGCGGTGTTTCGGCTCGGGGACGGGTGGTGTGTTAGTTTGTCTCGGCGATGATCGTCGATACCGCGCACATCGAGGTCCGCTCCGGGCGGGGTGGGGACGGCTGCGTGTCGTTTCTGCGGATGAAGTACGTGCCCAAGGGCGGGCCCAACGGGGGCGACGGCGGCGACGGGGGTTCGGTGATCCTGGTCGCCGACCCGGAGGTCGAGACGCTGCTGGACTTCGCGGGTCGTCACCACTGGCGGGCGCAGGCGGGCGAGGCGGGGCGGGGCAAGTCGCAGCACGGCAAGGACGCGGAGGATCTGGAAGTCCGGCTGCCGCCGGGGACGCTGGTGTACCACGCCGAGACCGGCGGGCTGATCGTGGACCTCGATGAGCGGGGCAAGCGGTTCGTCGTGGCCGAGGGGGGCAAGGGCGGCTACGGCAACGAGCGGTTCAAGACGCCGACGAACCAATCGCCGCGGGAGGCGACGCCGGGCGGCGAAGCGGTGGAGTTGCCGCTGCGGCTGGAGCTGAAGCTGATCGCGGACGCGGGCTTGGTGGGCAAGCCGAATGCGGGGAAGTCGACGCTGTTGTCGGTGCTGAGCGCGGCGGAGCCGAAGATCGCGGACTACCCGTTCACGACGCTGGTGCCGCAGCTGGGCATCGCGGAGTTGCCGTCGCGGAACAACGACGGTTACGGCCGAAGGCTTGTCCTGGCCGACATCCCGGGTTTGATCGAGAAGGCGAGCGAAGGGGCGGGGCTGGGCACGCGGTTCCTGCGGCACATCGAGCGGACGCGGGTGTTGATCCATGTACTCGAACCCGAGCCGGCGGACGGATCGGACCCGATCGAGAACTACCGGGTGATCCGTCGTGAGCTGGAGGCGCACTCGCCGGCGTTGGCGGCCAAGCGGGAGTTGGTGGCGCTCAGTAAGATGGACTTGTTGGGTGGTCTCGAGGACCACGCGGTCGCCCGGGAGATGGTGTCCGAGGCGTTGGGCCGGCCGGTGGTCGTGTTCAGCGCCGCGACGAGTTCGGGGTTGGACGAGTTGCTTGAGGCCGTGTGGTCCGAGCTCCACGCCGGCGACGAGCCGGGCCGCGGCTGGGCGTTGGATCGGCCGGGAGCGTCGGACGCGTCCTGAGTGTTGGGTCGGTTGCTGCGAAGTGTTTGGCGGTTTTGTCTATGCCCGGAGTTAACTTGCTCGCCGTGAGTGTCGGCAACACCCGGACGCGCATCGGCGCGTTCGTTGAGGGCCAGCTCGCCGAGACCGCCACGTTCGCCAACGACCGCAACGGCAAGATCACCGACGCGATCGACCACGCCTTCGGCCCGCTGCGGGGCAAGGACGACGCGGTCGTGCTGCTGTCGTCGGTGAACCCCTCGGTCGCCGAGCCGATCCAGGCGACGCTGGCGGCGCACCTGGGCCGAGCGGTCGCCCGGGTGGAGCACGACTACCCGATCCCCGTCGGCCGGCAGCTCGACCCCGAGGCGATGGTGGGCGAGGACCGGCTGCTCAACGCGGCGGCGGCGTACGACGTGCTCAAGCAGTCGTGCGTAGTCGTCGACGCGGGCACCGCCATCACGATCGACTTCGTCGACGGGGCCGGCACGTTCCACGGCGGGGCGATCGCGCCCGGCGGCCAGCTCATGCTTGACGCGCTCAACCAGCGCACCGCCCAGCTGCCCGAACTCGAGCTGGGGAAGCCCGCCGAGGTGATCGGGCACAACACGACCGAGGCGATGAAGGCCGGCGTGTTCTACGGCCTGCGGGGGATGGTGCGGGAACTGGTCGAGCAGTTCGCCGAGGCGGCGGGGCAGTTCCCGTTGGTGGTGGCGACGGGGGGGGACGGGGCGCTCTTGTTCAAGGAGTACGACCTGGTGGATCGCGTGGTGCCGAACCTGACGCTGATGGGGCTGGCAGTGACGCTACGGGTGGCGACGGAGCGAGCGGATGGGTGAGCCGGACGACAACACGATCGACGTGTCGCCGTTGACGATGGTGCGAATCATCTGGGGGTTTGGCCTGTTGGGGCTTGTCACGATCACGGCGGTGGTGTCGGTGGTGTTCGCGGGGGATCCAGACCAGGCGTTGGTGTCGGATTCCTGGGTGCCGTTGGTGGTGGCGTCGGGGCTGTTGGCGGTGATGGTGCCGGCGGCGTACTTCGTGCGGAACCAGATCTACAAATCGCACTGGGAAGGCGACGCGGTGACGCCCGAGGGTTACTTGCGGGGCAACTTCGTGTTCATGGCGATGCTGGAGCTGCCGGTGCTGGCGGGGGTGGCGGCGATTTTTCTGACCGCGTCGGTGTGGCCGACGGTGGTCCCGGTGGTGGCGGCGGCGGGGGCGGGGCTGGCGAACTTCCCGACGGGTGAGCCGATGAACCCGGCTGCGCCGCGGCTTGGCGTGGGCGAGAAGTAGCGGGCCCCATGGACGCGACGCACACGGTGACGACGGCGAACCAGCCTGGGGCGGTGGCGGTGGTGCAGGTGGCGGGGCCGGACGCGGCGGCGGCACTGGCGGCGGTGACGGGGCGAGACCCAGGTGCTTGGCCGATCGGTCGGCTGCGGCTGTGCGACCTGGCGGGGATCGACGAAGGGCTGGCGGGGATGGTCGCGGTGCACACGGCCCAGCTCATGCCCCACGGTGGGCCGCGCGTGGTCCAGCGGCTGTGCGACTGGCTGAACCATCACGGGGCGGTTGCGGCGGATCGGGCCGATGCGTCGGCGTTGTACCCCGAGGCGGCGTCGCCGATCGAGGCAGACGTGCTGCACGCGATCGCCACGGCCGCGAGCCCCGCGGCGGTCGATCGGCTCGCGGCGCAACCGCAACTCTGGCGTGACTGGTTCGCGTCCGATCAAGAACCCCCAATCCGAAATCAAAAGTGTTTGGACCACTTGCTTACCCCGCCGACGGTGGTCGTTGTCGGCCGCCCGAACGTGGGCAAGTCGACGCTGCTGAACCGGCTGACCGGGCGGTCGTCGGCGGTGGTGGCGGACCTGCCGGGGACGACGCGGGACTGGGTCGGTGGGATGGTGGAACTGGTTCCCTCGGGGGCGGACGTGTTGCGGGATGCGGTGGCGGTGCGGTGGTTGGACACGCCGGGGCTGCGTGACAGCGACGACGCGGTGGAGCGGCGGGCGATCGACCGGGCCCGTGAACTGATCGAGCGGGCCGACGTGCTGATCGCGATGGCCCGGGTCGGCGGCGAGATACCGACGTCGGCGGAGCTGCCGCGTGAGCCGGACCTGCGGTTGTTCAACGACTTCGATCCCAACGGGTCGATGCACGAGCCGGGCGTAGGGACTTGCGTGGTGAATGCGGCGACGGGTGCGGGGGCGTCGGAGCTGAGCGAAGCGGTGCTGGGTCGGTTAGGGCTGTCGTCGTTGCCGGCGGTGGATGCGGGGCGATGGGCGTTCTCGGCGACGCTGCGGGAAGCCCATGCGAGCGGCGACCTGGCCGGGTATCTCGGCGTTGACGCGTCGTAGGCGACAGACCGCGGGACGCTTCGCGTCATCCGCTAAACGTGAGGTGGTGGCGTTTGTCGTTCAGTTGTTCACCGCGACGGGTTCGAGTGGGGCCGTGGGGCGGGGCAACGGCGTGGCGGGCTGCGGGCGACGGCGGGTCTTGATCCAGCCGCGGATGGCGTCGCGGTCGTTGGGCCAGGGGCCCGAGGCGCGGCGGGCGAGGAAGGCGGCGAACAGGGCGTCGAGGACGTCGGCGAGGCGGACGATGTGAGCGAGGCGCTGTTCGAGCAACTCGCGGGGGGTGGCGGCGTCGCCGGGCTCGGTCTCGGGGAGTTTGGCGCTGCCCACGACGAAGGCGTCGCCCTGGAGGGTGAGCTCCCACTGGTGCTCGGCGTCGGCGAGGAGGAGGCCCGCTTTGCGGGGCCACTTGCCGGTGACCAGGGCGTCGCCGGCCTCGGGCAGGCGGGTGGGGTTGTCGCCGCGGAGGGTCTGCTTGCCGGTGAGGTCCCAGGCGCAGTCCATGTCGAGCGACCTGTCGATCGCGGCGAAGACTTCGCCGTCTTCGGCGGTGGCGATTGCACCGGACTCTTTCTCCCGCTCGCCGTGCCACCACAGCCACATGAGGAACTCGTTGCCGAGGTAGTCCTTGAGGTCCACCGACTTGGCGATCCACGGCAGCACGGGACCGCCTCCGCCCCCGGAAGTTGTGACGCCTTCGTCTTCATCGTTTGAACCCGAAGGGGCGTCTGTGAAGCGAGACGGTTGGAGGTCTTCGTAGTCGCGGGTGCGGCCCTGTTGTTTGAGCAGGTGGCCGGCGGCGACGCCGGCGGAGAGGTTGTCGAGCTCGACGGCGAAGGCCTGTCGCATCAGGCGGGAGAGGTGTTCGATAACGGTGGTGCCGGTGGCGCCGCAGTAGAGCCGGCGGTTGGCCAAGTCCCACAGGACGGGGACGATCTTGGACTTACGGTGCTTGCCGCTGGCCAGCTCGTCGCGGACCTGCTGGTTGGCGGTCTCGCGGGCTTCGCGTTTTTCGGCGTTGGAGGCGTAGCCGGTGGGGCTGGCGTTGGCGGCGGCCTGCTCGTTGATGACGCGGTAGGCCTTCTTGACGTCGGCAGGGACCTTGTGGGTGTCGAGGCGGAGGGCGAAGAGGGCGAGGCCTGAGCCCGGCTGGCCGAAGCCGATTTTCTCGTAGGTGAACTGGGTGTCGAAGAGGTGGACGCCGGTGGTGAAGCCGGCTTCGACCTCGTCGCCCCCGGAAGTCCCGCTGCCCGCAACGCCGATTTCTGTTTCTCGGAAGCGGAATTCGCTCAAGATAGAGAGGAAGGCGTCGTCGACGTGCGGGGCGGCGTCGCCGTGGACGTGGAAGCGGGTGAAGGTGACGCGGCCAGTGTCGAAGGGCATTCGGCGATTTTAACGGCGGCCGAGACATACTCCGGGATGTCGCCAACGCGGTCGGGAGAAGTGTGGAAAAGCTGTCGCGCGGTGTCGTTAGATGTCGGCCGCGGCAGCGGGAAGCAGCTCGACGACCACGCGTCCGAGCGCGAGTACGCCGTAAAGTCCGAGCAGCCAAGCGGTCGGCCCGACAACCAGCCCGACGAACCCCAACGGATATCCCACCAAGACCGCCGCCACGAACACCCCCCACCGCGCCCGCCGGCTCGGGCCGGCGACGCCGGTGTCGCGTAGCCCCAGCCCCGCCCGCGCCGTCGGCAGCACGCAGATCAACACGTACCCCGGGAATATCGCCCCGTACACCATCAAGAACGCCCGGTAGCCCACCTCGCCGGGCGTCAGCCCCCACCAGCCACCGCCAGCGTCCATCCCGGAAACTCGGCTCCACACCGCAAACCCCGTCGCCCCGGTCAGCAGCGCCGCGAACGCCCACAACGTCGCCCGATCCGTCACCCCCCGACCCGACACCGACTCGGCCTCCCCCGCGAACCGCTCCCGGCTGTGCACCGCCAGCGTGAACGCGCTCTG
>JBCBSA010000200.1:0-5511 GCA_039819425.1 Planctomycetota bacterium | reverse complement strand
ACGCCGGCCGGTCTGTCTCTTTATGGTGTCGGTTGGTCACGCGGCGTGGACGGCCGTCAAATATCAGTTTTCCATGACGAAAACGGGGACGATTCACATGCGATTTCTCTTCACACGACAGACGCTTCTGTCCGGCTTAATCGGTCTGATCGGGATAGCCGGTCCGGCCGTTGTCGCTTCCGGTCAACAAACCTTTGAAGTCTTACCCGTGGACGATGTCCAGCTGTTGGTCATCGACGGTGCCCTGACGGTCCGTGATTCCGGGTTCGGGCTGACGTCGGAGTTCGTGGATGAATCCAATCTGCAGGGGATCGGTCTGGAGTTCCCCCTGGCCGGCCTGCCCGTTGCGGAATTACTCCAAGCCAAGCTACGCATCGACGTCAACCTGGTGGAATCCAACACCACAGTCGGCCAGCCCACGGTCTTCCCCGAGCTGTTCACCTCGGTGAATGCCGGAGGCGGAGACGGCGAGTTCAACAGCGCCGACCTGTTGGAACTGGTGCAGATCGGAACGACGACCGTCGACGACCTGGGCGTGCTGGAGATCGACCTGCCGCTCGACGCCGAGCCGCAGTTTTTCACCTTCCTAGGCGACGACCTCGGCGAGTTGATCGAGGCCCTGATCCTCGACGCGCAGAGCGGCCCCGACGCCGGGCTGGCGGTGACCCTCGGGCCACCCGCGGCCGATCCGGTGCCCGACCTGACCTTGCGTATCGATTCGACCGAGCTCGCCGCGTTGACCGATACGGCAACCGCGCCCACGCTGGTGCTGACCTTCGTGCCCGAGCCGACCTCGCTGCTGTGCCTTGTGCCGCTGGGCTTGATGCTCCGGCAACGAAGCCGTCGCGGGTAAGCGCCCACCGGGCTTGTTGCGTCCCACCCAAAACATTTGAACGGTTGTCGGCTGGGCTCCAGAGCCGATCGCGATTCGGGAGCGATGGCAAGCTGGTAAGCTTGCCACCGATGTCAACACCCACCGCCCGACGCCGCGACATCCGACGCTTGGCCATGCAGGTGCTCTACCAGATCGACGCCACCGGCGTCGCCGACGCCGAGGCCCTGCACGCCGACCTGGACGACGAGCACGGCAAGCCCGCTGTGCGCGACGCCGCGGTCGAGCTGGCCCTCGCCGCGTGGCAACACCGCGCCGGAGCCGACGCCCGGGTCGCCGCCCTCGCCCCCGACTGGCCCACCCACCGCCAGCCCCCGATCGACCGCGCCATCCTCCGCCTCGCCGTCCACGACATGACCACCGGCCGCTCCCCCGCCAAGGTCGCCATCAACGAAGCCGTCGAGCTCGCCAAGCAGTTCAGCCACGAAAACGCCCCGTCCTTCATCAACGGCGTCCTCGACAAGCTCCACCGCCAACTCCCCGCTCCTCCCCCGCAAGATGCGGTCACACCAGCTCCCCAAAATCAAGCCGATCCCGACGCCTGGCTCACCGACGCGAAAACCGACTCGTGAATCCGTTGCAAACACGACACGGGTTTGGCTCTCGTTTTTTGGCTGGATTGACAGGATTTTCGGGGCTGACGGGACCCGATCCCTTAGCGGGCTAACCATCCGAAAGTGACGGACTGGGTCCTGCCAATCCCGGTTCCAATCCCGTAATCCTGTCAAAACCGATTCGCCACGATACGGACCGATTTTGACGCCGTCAGACCCGTTACACTCCCCCCGTCATGGCCCTGTTCAAGTCCGCCTTCAAGAAGCTCAGCCAGGCCCTCAGCAAGACCCGCGAGGGCTCGACCGGCACGCTGCGCACCATCCTCACGGGCAAGTCGCTCTCCAAAGAGCTGCTCCGCGACCTCGAGCGCGCCATGATCCAGGCCGACATCGGCGTCAAGACCGCCGTCGAGCTGCGCAAGGACATCGAGGCCGGCTGGGAACGCGGCGAGATCGAAGACGGCGACGCGGCGCTGGCGTTCCTCAAGGACCAGCTAACCGCCTACTACCCCGAGGCCGACCGCTCGATCAACTTCGCCCCCCCCGGAAGCGGGCCGACGGTCATCCTCGTCGCCGGGATCAACGGCGCGGGCAAGACCACCAGCATCGCCAAGGTCTGCAAGGCCCTCCGCGACGACGGCAAGTCGGTCCTCCTCGCGGCGTGCGACACCTTCCGCGCCGCGGCGGTCGAACAACTCGAAGTCTGGTCCGATCGACTCGGTGTCGAAGTCGTCAAGGGGCAACAGGGCGGCGACCCCGCGGCCGTCGCCTTCGACGCCGCCGCCGCCGCGCTGGCCCGCGACGTCGACGTGCTCATCCTCGACACCGCCGGCCGGCTCCACACCCAGTCCCACCTCATGGACCAGCTGACCAAGATCCGCCGCGTCGTCGAGAAACAGATCCCGGGGGCCCCGCACGAGGTGCTCCTGGTCATCGACGCCACCACCGGCCAGAACGGGATCAACCAGGCCAAGGTCTTCGCCGAATCGATCGACGTCACCGGCCTGTTCCTCTCCAAGCTCGACGGCAGCGCCCGCGGCGGCATCGTCGTCGCCATCCGCGAAGCCCTGAACCTGCCGGTAAAATTCGTCGGCACCGGCGAAACGCCCGACGACGTCCAACCCTTCGACCCCGCCGCCTTCGTCGAAGCCATGTTCTCCCCCGGAAGTTAATCACTCCGCGGGCCACGCCGCGGGTTCACGTTTGCTGCTCATGAGCGAAGACCAGCCCACCAATCCCGAAGCCAAGGAAACCGCCGCGCCCGACAAGCCCGAGGAAAAACCCGGCCTCTGGAAGGGCTGGGTCCGCCCCCTGCTCACGGTCATCCTGATCGTCACCGCCCTGCGCTCGTCGCTCATCGACTGGAACGACGTCCCCACCGGCTCGATGATCCCCACCATCCGCGAGGGCGACCGCATCGTCGTCAACAAGCTCGCCTACGGCTTCAACCTCCCGTTCAACGGCCCCGTCGTGTCCGTCCCCTTCGTGCCGATCGCCCCGTTCGCCAACCCCCTCGACTTCCTGCCCGGCTTCTACTACGCCGAGCCCAAGCGCAACGACATCGTCACCTTCTGGAAGCCCGGCGGCTTCTTCGAGCACCACGAACAGGCCCTCCGCGCGGCCGGCGCGACCGCGGACTATGCCCAAGACCGCGCGACCATCACCGACGGCGGTATCCGCATGGTCAAACGCATCGTCGCCGGGCCGGGCGACACCGTCGAACTCCGCCCCGCGGTCGAGAAGTTCGACGGCCGCGACTTCCGCTTCAGCAAGCTCATCCTCAACGGCGAAGAAGCGACCTACACCCGCCACGGCCCGCTGACGCTCCTCGAAGAAGTCGCCGGCGAATCCCGCCTCGTGCAGTACCGCCGCAACGACGCGGCGTTCATCAACCAGAGCCGCGGACGGCTCGACCCGCTCACCGTCTCCTTCGGCCCCTACGAGGTCCCCGAAGACCAATACCTGATGATCGGCGACAACCGCGACAACTCCGCCGACGGCCGGTTCTTCCTCGGCGTCCCCCGCGACCAGATCACCGGCAAAGCCAAGTTCGTCGCCGTGTCCTTCAAGGGCAGCGTCTTCAAGCCCAACTGGTCGCGGTTCTTCAAAGGGTTTGCCGCCAAGCCGGACTGAAAACGGACGACGAGACCCCTACACCGCAACAACCGCACGTTTAGCGGGTGACGCGCAGCGTCCCGTGGTCCTTGGCGAGGGCGGCTCCGTTGCACCCGCTGAACCTGTGACCAGAGACGATCTAAATCCTCAATACAGCGTCTCGAGCTGATAACGCTGCCGCAGCCCGCTGATCTCCCGCAACAAATCTTCACGCTCGCCGAGGCGGATGATCTCGCTGTAGAGGTGGTGCAGCTTCCAGAAGCCCCAACCGCGAGCCACCTCGCCGCTTCCGGGGGCGGCGTCGTTGAGGTCGGCGCGGAAGGTCAGGTCGGTGGGCTTGCCGGCGCTGCGGCCGGTGACCTGCACGGTGAACGGACCGGCCTCGGTGTAGCGGCCGAAGACGGCGAAGCTCTCGGACTGGTGGATGTTGGGCAGCGTCAGGGGGTAGACCTCGCCCATCCCCTGGCCGGCGAAGCGGACCTGCACGTCCGTGATGATCGGGTAGCGCAGCCGGCTCATCAGCTCGACGATGCCCAGGGCGATGTCGCGGCGGCGTTCGAGCGTGATCGAAAAACCCTTGTTGCGGTAGGCCAAAAAGTCGAGCAAGCGGTTGTCCTGTTTCTCGCCGACGGCGACGCAGTAGATGCTCGCCGCCAGGTCGTTCTCGCGGGTAATGAGGTTGATCAGCTCGCGGGTGTCGAGCACGCCCAGCGTCGGCCGGCCGTCGGAGATGAGGATCAACTCGTAGACCCGGCCCGGCTCGAGGTCGCGGCGCAGCAGCTGACGCAAAGCGAGGTTCACGTCGGTCTGGCCGCGGGCCCGGGCGCCGCGGAGCCAGCGGTCGGCCGACTCGAGGTTTTGCCAGGTCGGCGGCACCGGCTCGCCGGCGAACGTGCGGACCTGGTCGCTGAAGAACACGAGGTTGAACCGGTCGTCGTCGTTCATCGCCCGGATCGACTGGCCGATGCCCTTGGTGATCTCCTTGATCGTGCGTTCCGGGATGCTGGCCGAGGTATCGACCATGAAGACCACGTCCTTGGGCATCGTCGCGAGCTTGCGGAGCGAACGCTTGCCGGTGATGTCGACGCGGAAGTAGCCGGCGTAGCTGCTCGGCAGGGCCCCGGGGGCTTCGTACCGCGTGACGCGGTAGTCGAAGTCCTCGTCGAGGCGCTCGGGCGGCTCGAAGTCCGCCGGATCGATCGCCCCAAAATCCAAAAAGTCGATCCCCCCCCCGCCCCCGGAACTCTCCGTCCCGCTCTCGGAGGTCTTATCGGTAACGCCACCGGCCACCGCCGACCCGCGTGCGCCCGGGCCGAAGCCGGCGTCACC
This sequence comes from Planctomycetota bacterium, assembly GCA_039819425.1. Classification (GTDB taxonomy): domain Bacteria; phylum Planctomycetota; class Phycisphaerae; order Phycisphaerales; family Phycisphaeraceae; genus Algisphaera. The sequence continues at coordinate 621 of JBCBSA010000200.1, read as the reverse complement.
CGCGGCGGCCAGCCCACCGCCCGCCGCGATCCCCTCGCCGCCCAGCCCGGCCAGGCCCACCGCGGGTAAACCGCCGTCGGCCGCGGTCAACCGGGACAACAGGTCGCCCGTCAACTCGTCGCTGCCCGCTCCGGTCGAGCGCTCGGCGTCGAAGGCAGAGTCCTCGTCGAAGGCGATCTCTTCGGGGGCGAAGGCCGCGGCGGTGAGCAGCTCGTCGAGGTCGAAGTCGTCGGCCGAGACCGGCACCTCGGCGGCCCGCGGCAGCGGCTCGGGCACCTGACGCAGTTCCAGCTCCGGGTCGAACACGTCCGAGGACTGCGCCTCGACCGAATCGAGCAGCGCCTCGGCCAACGAATCCGCCGTCTCCGCCGGCTCGCCGACGCCGGCGTCCGACGTCGAGGGCGAGACGATCTGATCGAACGTGGCCCGCTTCACCCGCACCGGCCGGTCGTCGCGGGCCAGGGCGTCGGGGTCGTACCGCCCGAACGATTGGTCCCGCACCGCGTAGCCGAGGCCGACGTGGGCGCTGACGCTGAAGCACAAACCCAGCAGCAGCATAAACCCCGGGGCCTTGGCGGCGAGGCCTTGCCGGTACGGGCGGAACCAGGGGCTTGCGGTACC
>JBCBSA010000199.1:0-5553 GCA_039819425.1 Planctomycetota bacterium | reverse complement strand
GTTTCGCCGAAGTGAGACGGATTGACACCTATGTCTATATCGCAGTCAACAATTTAACCCCGGACGGGGCGATGCGGAGGCTCGACCCGAACCATTTCACGGCCTCTGCTTCGGTGCAGCCGATTTCGTCCTGGGCGTCTTGCGGCCCCCTGAGCCAACCCAGCAGCCGCCCGGCCTCGACGTTGAGTTGCTTGATCGCTTCGGGCAGGAAACGCAGATGCAGGTTGCCGTTCTTGTGGGCCTTGACTTGGAAGAGTACGCGCCCGTCGCTGAGTTCAAAATCCTGCCACCGACCCGGGGACCAGGTGCGTGACCGGGAGGCCGGGCTGCACACCGCGTATCCGAAGTTTCCCATCACCGCGAGGATATCGGCGATCTTTTCGTGGCACCCTTTGTAGAGGCCGCCGGGGTACTCGCAGGACCGCCACGACTCGGTAGCGATCGCGTGGTACCCGCCGACGATGATTCGGTAGTCGAGGGTGTAGTGGCTGTGGTCCTGGGCGCGGTAACGCCACCCGTCGCGTTCCCACGTTTTCGGGTTGCTCTTGTAGTTCTCCACGCCGTCGAACGTGGACAGATCGCGGAACAGATCGACGACCTGCTGGTCGTAGTAACGGTTGGCGTTTTTGATCGCCCAGATCACCACGGCGCGGGCGTTGGAGACGGTGAACTCGATGCTGCTGCGGCGGGTCAACGTGTCGATGAATTGCTCGCGGGTGCGGGTCGCGAACCGGCGGGTTAACGCATCGAGTCGGTCGAACAGTAACTGCCAATACTTGTTTTTGAGGCCAACCATCTTCTTCTTGATGCCGCTGCGGACCGCGTCCTTCTCCACCCCCAACTCTCGCAATAAAGCGTAGTCGAGGCCGAAGATGGCCCGGTAGTTGTCCTGCATGATCTGATATTCGGCGTCGTAACTGGCGACCATGTCGGGAATGCTGGCCTCGCCGTAAGTCTTGGCCAAGTCCTCGCCCGTCAATTCTTCGACGTCTTCGAGGGGCTTGTCGAAGGTGCTGACGTTTTGGTCGAACCACAGATCAAACGGGTCCACCGCTTCGTCATGCCGGCTGTACCCACGCTTGAGTGGGTAGCGCACGTCGAGAATGTCCACCACGGCTCGCGCCCGGCGCTCGGCGTCGTGGAAGTCGTCGCTATGAATGACCCGGACAGTGGCCCCGCGTCGCTCGATGGCTTGCTTGATTCGCGCCGAATCTATCCACCGCTGGGTGATCACCATAAACGCCCGCTTCGCGTGCCCCGATTCGATAACCGTCGCGGTCCACGTCTCGAAGTCGGAGTAGGGCGGGTTACAGAAGATCACGTCCACCGGTAAGCAAGCCAGATTCTGCTCGTAGAACTCCGTGCCGACCGGGATGATGTGGTCAGGCTGCGCCTGGATCAGGACATCGGATTTTTCGATGGCGTACAACTCGGGCTCGTGGTCGCAGCGCTCGGCGAGTTGTTGCAGCACACGCCCGTCCCCCGCGCCGATGTCCATGATGGAGGATGTATCGGTCGCCATACACGCGGCGACGCGCTCGATCATCCGGTCGGTGGTGGGGTACCACTCGAAATCCTGCTCGGCCCGCTTGAGGTCATTTAACACGCGCGACGTACCCTCAGAACCCCCGGAATCCGCGCCCCCGGAAATCAATGGGGTGTATTGAGAATTTCCGCGGGCGGGGTGTCCGGGGGCGGTGGTGGTGGCTTGCGACATGGGAGAACTCCAGATGCGGGGTGTTTGCGGCTGCCGGTCTGAACCTGTCTTGGCCCACGAAACCCGGCCACCGCCGTCGCAAGCCTGCGGCGGTGGCCGGGTTTCAGAACCTTCCGATCCCCGCGTCGGAAGTGTGGGGAGTGAGCGCTGCGCAGTGCCAACCCACCCCCGGCCCCGCTCCCGCCCCCGGAAATTTTTCGGAACCATTCCGGGGGGCGGGGGGGGTTGGCACGAGCATTAGGGAACGCACGAGCTGGCGACGCGGGGATCGGGATAGCCGCGGCCCCGCCCCGGCCTTGGGCGGGGCCGCATCATTAATGGGCGGGGTGTCGGGGCGCTCGCCCTGACCGCTCACCGCGAAGGTGTGCATCTGGCGACGCGGTGGGCGTCATCCTGAGCGCCGCACCCCCCGGCTGGCATTTACACCAGCCGGGGCCGGGCAGGTAGGGATTGGTCAGAACCAGGCTGCACTCATGGCTCGGCGTTGAGCACCGTTTTCTGCGGCTCCGCGAAATCGACCGCGAAGGTTTGTTCGATCCGCTGGGGCCGGTTTAGCGTCTTGGGCAATGTCATGTGTTGGAGCCAGTCTTTGACGGTGGGGATGTAGCCCAGGTCCTCGCGGACGTGTTGCTCGCCGAGGATGCGCGTGGGTACGGCCTTGCCGTCGCGGTTCGGGATCGTCGTGCCGAACACCTGCACAGCGAGGTAGATGCCTTCGCTGTGGTGGCGTAACGCCCGGTGGCGCGGGTCGGGCATGTGGGCCTTGGTTTCGTCGAACCACTCGTGGAGCGCGAGGTAGTCTTCGGCGACGCCGCCGTGGCGGCGGGCGCTGGACTGGGCGTGGTAGTAAGGATGGCTCACGGCGTCACCTCCCGCTCGAACTGGGCGTTCTCGGTGGTGGTGATATACCAGTCGTGGCTGACGATGACGCGGCGGTGGAGGCGGTCAAAGGTCAACACCCCGTAAGCGCCTTCGTTGTTCTCCCAACCGAGGATCGGGTCGAAGCAGGACAACGCCCGATCGGCCGCGTCGTACAGGACGGTACTTCCGGGGGAGGTTGCGAGCCAGTCGTCGCGGTCGTTGGGGTCGGCTTCGATGTGATCGGGGGGCGTAACGCCTTCGGGCAGGGTGTACCCCGTCACGTTGTCGATCTGTCCGGAATCGCCGCCGCCGTTGTACTCGGCGTCGAGCACGTCGAGGCGGTGCCGCTCCATTAGCGCAAACACGTCGTGGCAAGCGTCGCGGAACAGGGCGTCGTAGTCGGGGGGTTGGTAAGCGGGTAGGGGGGTGGTGGTCACAGTTCGAGCCTTTCAAGGGGTCGCGCCAACAACGGCGCGGAGTAGCCGTGGGGCGTCGGGTGCAGACCTGCCTTGGCCCGCAACACATCCCGGACGCCGCCTTCGAAGAAGGCAGGCGGCGTCCGGGATGTCCCCTTCCCCCGGTACCCGGCCCCCGGAAATGCCCCCCGGAAGTGAGCGAGCGGCCGTTGCGTAGTGACAGGCCGTAGCCCCACCCCCGGAAGTCAAGACTGTTTTATAGATTCCGGGGGGGGGGCGCTTGGCACGAGCATTAGGCCGACGACCGAACGGGAGGGGGGCAGCATCAAGTCGCGGGGGTCGCGGGGCGACCGCCGTGTCGTGGATCCGCAACATTGCTGCGGCGTGGTCACACGCCGCGATCGTGTTCTCTGAGGAAAGCCCGGTCGGCCGACTCGGTCGAGCCGCTCACTGAATGGGGTGTCGGGGCGCTGGGCCCTGACCGCCCACCGCGTAGGTGCGCCACGGCGGTAGAGTTTGGTCTACGCAACGTCATCTTGGCCTTGCGGGAAAAAGAACCCGATAGCCCCGTTTAGGGCTATCGGGCCGTAAGCGATCAATACTCCGACGGCAATAACAGCGTGGTGACCGAGCGGTCCCACTCAGTGATGACCCAGACGGTCAGATCAGCGGTGATGGCGTAGGACGAGAGGATGCGTAAACCGTTTTTGACGGCTAACCGGTTCTGTTCCCGGTCGTCTTCGCTCAGCTCTAACCAGTCGCCGGTGGTGTGCCGGAACAGCAGTTGTTGCATTTGCAAGGCGGTGAGTTCGGCGGCGACGCCGCGCGTGGCCACGGTGCGGCCGGTTTTGAAGAGGTGGATCGACATCGTGATATCCTTGTGAAAAGATCAAGCCGGAAAAATGAGAAGGGGGGTACCGCAAGCCCGCCATCGGGCCGGGGCGGAAAACCATCCGCCCCGACCCCGACGGACAACGAATCAGGCCACACACTCAACCGCTTCGACGGTTTCGTCGGGCACAAGACACACCGGCGTCCACGCGTTGACCCGTGCAGCGAGGTCTTCGTCGTCGAGCTTGCCCACGGCCGCGTACTTGAACAGCCGCGTCACTTCCTCGACCAGCTCGGACTTCTTACGCTTCAAGGCCTGGGCCTCAGCCTTGTCCCCGAAGAACTCGCCGATCAGCTTGGCCAGCGAGAGTTTGCGGTAACCCGCGAACCACGCGGCATCGGGCCGCCACGTCGCCCGCACGTCAACCTCCAAGTCGGCGGCCAGCAACGCCATGAGCGGGCTGCGTTGCTGAAGCGAGCCGGACAGCGTGGCCAAGGTCAACGCATCGATCAACGCATCAAGTGCCGTATCGGTGAGTTGATTGATCGCGTGATAGGCGTCCACGTCCGTAATGAAACGTTGGTCGTGCAGCGGATCGGCCGCGGCGTGTCGGGCTTGCAACCACGCCCACGGGGTGAACACGGCCGCCACGTCCGGCTCGGTGCCGGGGTCCTGCGCGAAGTAACCCGCGACCGGATCGGTATCCCGCCGCACCAGTAACGCGGCCGACGACGTGATGCCTTGGTGCAGGGACAACGCCAGCAGCACCCGTCGTGTCCGCTTCGCTCGGGCGTCATCGCCCGCCGCGGCCTTACGGACCGCCACCACTTCGTGGGCCAACGCCCCCCGGATTTGCTTGTCGGAGAGTGTGCGTGTGTCCACTTCAGGCACCGGTGGGGCGGTCGTGGTGCTTCCTTCGGGTATACCGCCGACGAGACTCCGCGTCGCCCGTGGCACTTTGGGTTCAAACGTCACGCCGCCGTCGCCGCCGACCTTGATAAACATCGTGCCCACCGCCTTCACGGCCTCGGTATAAATCCCCTCGGCTTGGCTTTCGAGGGTGTCGAGGGCGGTATCCAGTCGGTCGTGTTCGTCCCACAACGCATCGATCGCTTCTTCGTCCTCGCAATCGTCGATCTGGCGGCTCACCGCGTCCCGTTCTTTGTGGAGTTTGGCGATCGCGGCGGTGGTGGCCTCATCAAACGCGACCGGGGCTGCGTCCATCTTGTAGTACCCGTCGGGCAGATTGTTGTGGGCGATCACTTCCGCCCCCACCCAACCCGACTCCAGCAAGCGCTCCTGCTCCGCCTCGACCGCCTGGGCCTGCGCCGCAAAGAACGCTTTCCGCTCGACCATGACCCGCTCACTAAACAAGTCACGCGACACCCCCCCGGAAACGCCCCCGGAACCCCCGGAATTACCCCCCGAAAGTGCATCCACGTCGAACAGGGCGTGTTTGGCGTCGATCCAATCGGACGCGATCAACTGCTGGGCGTGGTGATGGTTGGTCACCCGACGCCCGCATGATTCCCACGCCTCGGCTTGGGCGGCAGACGGCACGGACGCGAACACCTCGGCCGTCGCGGTGTCGATGTCGCCGCCCCGGTAAGCGGCTTTCACCACGTCGGCCAACGCCGCGAGTTGGATGCGTTGCCGGACGTACCGCACCTCGACACCGAACTCGGCCGCGATGGCGGCCACGCCTTTGGCTTCGACGTGGGCCAGTC
>JBCBSA010000198.1:0-5554 GCA_039819425.1 Planctomycetota bacterium | reverse complement strand
GCGAGGTGGGCTCACCCGCGAACGCCGACGCCCTCACCCCCGGAAGTTTGGGGGCACCCCCGGAAGCTCCGGGGGCCGCGTGTACACCGACCCGGCACATCCGTTCTGTAAGCGGGGCGGTCCTCGCCGAGGGTACCCGTCCCGCCGCAAACGGCGGCCGACATAGAGGGGCGGACCGCCACGGTGGTGCGCACTTTTCTTGCGCCGCAGGGGCGGGGGGTGGGCTAAGTCGAGGGCAGGGCGCGGGCTAGAAAATTTTCTCTTTCCGCGGTTTTTTGTGCGAGATGCCGGTTGTGGTGTGCGCGCAAACCGCGCGCCGCGGGTCGCCGCACGCCAAGGCGACGCTGCGCGTCTCCTGCTAAACGGGGGGATTGGTTTTTAGATGCTGCCGGCGCTGCCGGCGGGGGAGAAGCCTTCGCGCATGTAGGCGTTGAAGGCGGGGGCGGAGGCGTTGTCGTCCCATTCGCCGCGGCGGCGTTGGACGGCGGCGCGGATGAACTCGGCGAGGCCGCCGTCGAAGTAGCGGTCGATGCTGACGTTGGGGTCCGCGTAGACGGTGCGTTGGCCGGTCTGGATGTCGACGCCGTCGTCGGTGTTGTTGTACTGCTCGAGGTCGGCCGACTTGTTGATGCCGATGGCCGAGCCGTTTTTCATGTACCAGTCCCAGACGACGTTGTTGTGCATGGTGACGTCGTAGCTGTCGATCTCTTTGCTGGCGGCGGAGTAGCCGATCTCGATGCCGTGCATCCACCCGGCGCGTCCGATCTTTCGGGTGACGATGTTGCCGGTGACGAGGGCTTCTTCGACGGGGTAGACGGCGAAGCCGAGGCCGCGGATCTCGCGGTCGCTGATGTCGGTGGACTCGGTGACGACGTTGTTTTCGACGATGCTGGGGTTGCGGGTGACGTAGAAGCCCAGGGCGTTGCGGGAGAAGAAGTTGTCGACGACGTCGCCGCCGCAGCGGAGTTGGAGGCCGTGGGAGCCGCCGCGGGTGACGATGGATCGTCGGACGTTGACGTTGTGGCAGTTGAACTGGATGTAGATGTTGTGGTTGAATTTGGTGCGGGTGGCGCCGGAGACCTGGGGGTGCCAGCCGTTGCGGTCGAGGGTGCACTCGACGATCTCCATGCCGTCGACGGCGTAGGCGAAGATGCCCGAGGAGTGTCCGGCGATGGCGCCGTCCCAGTGGCCGTAGGCGTTGTTGATGATGCAGCGGTAGAGGAGGATGTTGCGGAGCGAGCCTTCGGAGTATCCCTGGAAGATGACGTTGAACTTGAAGCCCTCGATCTTCATGTCGTGGAGGACGACGTTCCGTCCCTTGCCGAACATGGCGAATCCGGACTCGTTCCAGGCGATGGCGTCGGCGTCGACGCCGAGGCGTTGGCTGGCGAAGGCGTGGATGCCGTCGAAGCGTAGGTTTTCGAGGGTGCCGTAGCCGCGCCAGAAGCTGCCGCCGTTGGTGCGGACCAGGGGCCGGTCGCCGTCGCCGTAGACGCCGACGTGGAGGGGTTCCTGGGGCGACTTGCCGGACTTGGCCCAGACGCCGAAGCCGGCCTCGAAGGTGTCGCCGGCTTTGAGGAGGATCCAGTCGCCGGAGTCGTCGCGGACTTTTTCGTAGGCGCGGCGGAGGGTGCGCAGGGGGCTGCTCTGGGAGAGCCCGCTGTTGTTGTCGCTGCCGGTGGCGCTGACGTAGTAGACGCGGGCGTCGGCGGGTGGGTCGAAGACCATGAAGCCCTCGCCGGGGACGAAGGGGGCGCTGTTTTCTTCGTCGTCGAGCTCCCAGTCGAACCACTCGGAGTTTTCGTCGGCACCGATCTCGTTGGGCTCGAGGATGTAGAAGGGGTGGCTGGCCTTGGCGTCGGGCCGGCCGGGGGTGCGGAGGGTGGCGTAGATCGTCACCTCGCCGCTGGGGAGGTTGTCCATGTAGTTGGCGTCGATGAGCCAGTCGCCGCCGTGGAGGGTGTGCTCGAAGGCGTCGATGGGCTGGCCGGTGCTCTTCTCGGTGGCCTGGAGGAGGATGTCGGCACCGTCGGGCAGGTAGGCGTCGACGACGAGGAGGTAGTCTTCTTCGGACTCGAGCTCGTAGACGGCGGGCTTCTGCTCGGGGAAGAGCACGGTCATGCGGGAGGCGTCGGAGCTGTCGTAGGCGCCGTCGCCGTTGCCGACGACCTGCTCGTACTCGACGCCCTGGCGGACGCTAACGGTGTCGTCGTTGGCCACCTCGATGGTGATCTCCTGGGCCGACGCGGCGGGCGACCAGGCGAGACACAAGGCCGACAGTCCGAGGGCGAGGAAAAACTTCGTCATGCGGGGATGGCCTTTCGGGGGGATCGAGCCGAGGCGGGGGGCAATGCGGGGGTAACGGAGGCTTCCGGGGTTTTCCAGCGTGTTCGCGGAACCCGGAAAGGTTGAGGGCGGTGGGGGTTGGGGGCGCGTGCGGGGCGAAACGGAGGGGTCTGGCGGGAGGGTGAAACTTTAGCTAAGAACGTCTGAGTTTCACCGAACGTCGGGGCAACGGAAAGGCGGGTTTAGCCTTCACTCAGGTCGCGGGGCGGCGGGACGTCGATCGAGCCTCGGAGGCATGGTCGTGAGGGATAAGGGATACCACGAGCATGACTTACACAGAATCATCGCTCCTCCAACGCGTGAGCGACGCTCGAATCAGTAACGATTTTAACGGTTAGGGAGAGTTTGTAAACCCAGATTTTGGGTCGAGTCCGGGTCCGAGCGGATCGCGTCGTTCATCGAAGCAACGACAAGAAATGGACTTGTGAAATGATGGGGGAGGGGCCTTGGCTCGTCGTGCCAACCCTTCGGTGCCCATGTTTAGCGGGCGACACGTAGCGTCTCACGGTCCGCCGGCCTCCCGGAAAGGGCGGCTGCGCCGCACCTGCCCAACGTGAACCGGGACGTCGGGGGGTGGGCGAGTGGGGGGCTCAGGACTCGGTGACGCGGAGGACTTCCTGGACGGTGGTCATCCCGGCGGCGACCTTGCGGAATCCGTCGGCGCGGAGCGTGACCATGCCGCCCTCGACGCACATGCGGCGGAACTCGGTGACGTTGGGGTTGGACGCGACGCGGTCGCGGAGGGCGTCGTTGAGCACGAGCATCTCGTAGATGCCCAGCCGGCCCTGGTAACCGGTGCCGCGGCACTTCTCGCAGCCGGCGCCCTGGAAGACCTCGTCCATGCCGATGCCCTGCATGGCCAGGTGGTCGGCGCAGGTGGGGTCGGGGGCGGTGTGCTCTTTGCAGTTCGGGCAGATCTTGCGGACGAGGCGTTGGGCGAGGACGCCGTTGACGGCGGAGCCGATGAGGTAGGGCTCGACGCCGATGTTGATCAGGCGGGTGATGGCCGAGGGGGCGTCGTTGGTGTGCAGGGTGGAGAGGACGAGGTGGCCGGTGAGGGAGGCCTCGATGGCGGTCTTGGCGGTCTCGACGTCGCGGATCTCGCCGACCATGATGACGTCGGGGTCCTGCCGCAGGAGGGCGCGGAGGGCGGCGGCGAAGGTCATGCCGATCTTGGAGTGGACCTGGGTCTGGTTGATGCCGTTGAGGTGGTACTCGACGGGGTCCTCGGCGGTGGAGATGTTGAGCTTCTCGCGGTCCATCTTGCCGAGGGAGGCGTACAAGGTTGTCGTTTTACCGGAGCCGGTGGGGCCGGTGACGAGGACGATGCCGTGGGGCTGGTCGATCTGGTGCTTCCAGATGTGGAGGCTGTCCTCGTCCATGCCCAGGTGGTCGAGGTCGACCTGGATGGAGCGGGTGTCGAGGATCCGCATGACCGCCTTTTCGCCCTGGACCATGGGGAGGGTGGAGACGCGGAGGTCGAGCTTTCGGCCGTGGACCATGGCGCGGATGCGGCCGTCCTGGGGGAGGCGTCGCTCGGCGATGTCGAGGTTGGCCATGATCTTGATGCGCGAGAGGATGGCGTTGCGCATCGAGTTGGGCGGGCTGGTGGCGTCGAACATGACGCCGTCGATCCGGTAGCGGACGCGGAGGTTTTTCTCCTGCGGCTCGACGTGGATGTCGGAGGCGCCCTCCTTGACGGCGTTGAAGATCAGGTAGTTGACGTATCGGATGACCGGGCTCTCGCCGGCCATCTTCTCGAGGTCCATCTCCTCGTTGTCGTCCTCGACGACCTCGACGTCGTCCTCGTCGATGCCGTCGAGCACCTCGTCCATGGAGACGGCGTTGTCCTCGGACTCGTCGGACTTCATCGACTCGACGACGGCCTTGATGTCGCCGCGGGTGACGACGACGGGCTTGATCGACTGGCCGGTCTTGTGGCGCAGCTCGTCGAGGAGGACCAGGTCGTCGACGTGGACGACGCCGACGACGAGGCGGGACCCGGCGTAGCGCAGCGGCATCACGCCGTGGCTCTCGCAGTAGTCGAGCCCGAGGCGGTTGATGAACTTGGCGGCTTCGAGGTTGCCCGGGTCGATGCGCTCGAAGGCGAGCAGCGAGGTGGTGGCGACGGTCTCCTGGAGCGCGACCTCGTCGACGCCCATCTCGAAGAAGACGTCGGCGAGCTGCTTGCCGGGCGACTTCTCGACGACGCCGCGGGCGGTGACGAGCTGGGCGGCGCTGACGGTGCCGTTGGCTTCGAGGGCCTTGCCCAGGTCGCGCTGGACGACGAGCGCGGTGGAGGCGGGGGCCCAGAGGTCGCGGAGCCCGACCTGGGCGGCGGGGACCGGGAGCGAAGCATCTCCCCCGCCCCCGGAAGGATCGGCGGCGTCGCCGGAGCCGCTTCCGGGCGTTGCGGTGGGGGCGTTCAGGATGGCGTCAAACTCGTCCACGCGTTTCTCCCCTGCGTGTCTTCGGTCGGTTCGGTTCGGGGTCGGTTTACTTGCCCTGGTCCATGCCGCGGATGAAGCGGGGCTCCTTGGCCCGCAGCTCGAAGCCCACGGCGTCGAAGACGACCCGGCGGTTGTCGATGGCGCGGATGGTGAAGCTGCCCACGCGGTCGCCGACTTTCAGGAGGTCGCCGCCGATGAACGCCCGGGGCCGGCTACCGCCGACCAGGCTCTGGATCTCGATGCGGGCCAGCTCGGCGTACAGCCGGCGGAGCTGGGCCTGGCGCTCGGCCTCGGCGGCGGCGCCGTCGTCCTGGGCCGCCACCTCGGTCTTCTCGACGTGGACCGGGGTGAACGGGTTCATCTGCACCTGGGCGAGGGGGACCTGCTTCTCGGTGGGGTCGTTCTCGATCGCGGCGACGATCGCGGCGCGCGGTGTGTTGTCGCTGTTGTAGTCGGACTGACGGAGGAAGTACGCGTAGATCTCGTCGCCGTCGTCGAACTCCCACGCGAATCGGCCGCCGAAGAAGCCGCGTTCGGTGTTGCGGTCGTACTCCTCTCGGCTCGGATCGAAGTCGATGATCGACTCGTCGGTCGGCGTCACCGCGGCGAGCGCTTCGAGCGGAGCGTGGATCGCCGGCGTGTCCGCGAACAGTTCGAGCGCGCCGGCGATCGGCGTGCCGAGCACGTCGGCCACCGAGTGGCCGCGGTATCGGATCGCGAGCGTCGCGCGATTGAACCTCGCTCCGCCGCACGTGTCG
>JBCBSA010000197.1:0-5561 GCA_039819425.1 Planctomycetota bacterium | reverse complement strand
GCTGGTCGCCTCGTCGAGGATCAGGATCGCCGGGTCGCGCAGCACGGCCCGGGCGATGCACAACCGCTGCCGCTGCCCGCCCGACAGCCCCGCCCCGCCCTCGCCCAACACCGTGTCGTACCCGTCGGGCAGCGCTCTCACGAACCCGTCGGCGTAGGCCAGCTTCGCGGCGGCCTCGATGTCGGCCCGCGCGACGTGACGCCGGCCGTAAGCGATGTTGTCGGCGATCGTCCCGGCGAACATCACGCTCTGCTGCGTCACCGCCCCGAGCTGACGCCGCAGCGAACGCAGCGACACCCCCGCGATGTCCGTCCCGTCGATCAGGACGCGGCCCATCGTCGGCGTCGTCAGCCGCGGCACCAGGTTCAAGAGCGTCGATTTGCCCGACCCGTTGGTGCCCACCACCGCGACCGACTCGCCGTGGGCGATCGCCAGGTTGACGCCGTTGATGGCGAGCTCGTCGCCGTCGGGGTAGCGGTACGACACCGCCTCGAACACCAGGTCGCGGCGGTGGCGGGGCAACTCGGGCAGGGGAGAACGCTCGCGGTCGCCGCGCCGGTTGGGTTCGCTGGGGGCGTTGAGCACCTCGCGGACCCGGGTCGCCGCGGCGGACGATTCCTGCAGGTCGTTGTTGAGGTTGGCCAGCGGCTTCATCGATCCGCCGGCCGCGCCGAGCAGGATCAGCACCTTGACCATGTCCGCCGGCCGGCCGCTGCCCTCGAAAACGTACCACGCCGCCACCAGCGACACCACGATCACGCCCACCAGTGCGATCAGCTCGATCACCGGCGAGCTGAGCGCCCGCACCGTCCGGGCCCGCATCTCCTGCGTCAGCACGTTGCGGTTGATCGTGTTGAACCGCCGGCGCTCGTAACCCTCGGCGTTGTGCAGGCGGACGACCGCCGGGGCCTGGATCGACTCCTGCGCCGCCCCGACCATGCGGGCGTATTCCCGCAGCGAGTACTTCGTCGCCCGGCGGATCCGCTTGCCGAACTTGCGGACGGCGATCCCGATGAACGGCAGGCCGATGAGGAAGATGCCCGTCAGCTGCCAATCGACGATCAAGGCCAACGTGAGGAACGCGATCCCCATGAGCAGGTCGCGGACGGCCTTGCCCATCAGGGTGGAGAAGCCCTTGGCCAGCCGGGCGGTGTCGCCGATGAGCCGGCTGAGGCTGTCCGCCGAGCCGAGATCCCCGGTCGACTCGATCGGCAGGTGCAGCATCTTGAAGTAGGCCTGCTGGCGGATGCGCATCACCGTGCGGAGGCCGACGGTGATCGACAGGGCCTGGTGCAGGTACCGCATCGTCGAGCCGAACAAGGCCAGCGGCAGGATGACCACCAGGACCAACGCGAAGCTGCGGAACCCGTCGTCGGGCAGCCGGTCGGCCAGGGCGGTGCGGTCTCCGATGATCTCCCGGACGTTCTCCCGCGCGAGCCAGTCCCGCGCGACTTGTTGCAGGCTCTGCACGTCGCCGATGAGCAAGTCGATCACGCTCATCAGCAGCCCGAACCCGGCCGAGGCGCTGAACGCGTCGAAGAGCGCGGCGACGGCGGCGACCACCAGCAGCCGGCGGTACCGCAGCATCTGCCGAGCGAAGAACCAGAAATCGGACATGGACCGGATTGTAGATCAAGCCCGGCGCGGCCGGGACGCGTGACGCCCACTCGGCCGCCGCCCCCGTATGCCCCGATAACCGTTGCCGATCGGGATAAGGCGTCGCGGTTGGCTTATGCTCTGCGGCTCATGGCGAACCCCTGGCGATCCTGCATGCGGTTTTTACACGACTGGGCGCACCGCCCGGATGAGTTGGCGTACCAGCACCGGCAGCGCGCCTGGATGGTCGACCGGGTCTTCGCCGCGATGGGGGGAATGCGGGTAGGCACGCTGGTCGAGGTCGGCTGCGGCGACGGCTGGGTGAGCCACGAGCTGACGCGGCACGCCGACCGGGTGGTCGGCTTCGACATGAACCCCCACCGGATCGAGCCCCCGCGGCGGCCGGGCCTGCTGTTGGTCGCCGGCGAGGCCGAGCGCCCGCCGCTACGGGAAGGTTGCGGGGATCTGTTGATCAGCATCGCCGTGCTCGAGCACCTGGTCGATCGTGCCGGGGCGCTGCGGGGCCAGGCGGCGTTGGTGAAGCCGGGCGGTCTCATCGTCCAGATCGTGCCGACGGCCCCGATGAAGGTGATGCAATGGCTGGGCTTCTACCCCCACTGGGCCCGTAAGCAGGTCCGGGGCGTCACGCGGTCGCTGGCGGGTCGGCGGACGCCGCGAGAGCAGAAGCCCGCAAAGTTTTACGAAGGCCGGGAGACCAACAACCCGCACCGCCGGTCGCGTCGGCGGTGGTGGCAGAAGCTGTACCCGCGGGTGCACGGCGAGTACGACACGAACTGGCAGGAGTACCTGCACAACCGCGACGCGGCCTGGCGGGCGGTGTTCGCCGAGGCCGGCTTCGAGGTGACGCACAACGTCCGGCTCGGGCTGTACTCGCCGTACTTCTTCGGCTTCGCGTGGCTGGCCCGGGTCGCGAGCCGGGTCGGGCTGGCGTCGGTGCGGGGCTACGTGCTGACGCGGAGCGGGTCGGGCCCGATCGATGTCGACGGGGCCGCGGGCGATCGGGGTTAAGATTCAGGACTCCCGGCGCGAGCGTCGCCGGCCGACGGAACGCACCGAGCCATGGAAACCTACTTCATCAAGGCGGGCTACGAACACCGGACGCGGAACGCGACGCTGGAGGAGACCGCGGGCGACTACTGGACGCCGTATCGGCTGGCGATCTCTCGGCACGCGCAGTACGCGGTGTACCGGCGGGCGGCGACGCTGATCCGAGCCGAGCGGCTGCGCACGGTGATCGACGTCGGCTGCGGGGTCGGCCACAAGCTGGCCGAGATGATCGCGCCGCTGCCGGAGGTCGAGGGGTTGGTCGGAGTCGACCAGCCGTCGTGCGTCGAGGTGGCGGGCCGGCTGTTCCCGTCGCTGAAGCTGGTGACGGCCGACTTCGAGCAGCCGGCCGACAGCGGGCTCGAGCCGGCCGACCTGGTGATGAGCGTGGACGTGATCGAACACCTGCTCGACCCCGACCTGCTGCTGGACTTCATGAAACGGCACATGCACGCCGAATCGTGGGCGCTGCTGTCGACGCCCGAGCGGGACGTGCGGCGGGGGCCGGACAACATGAAGTCCAAGAAGGCCGAGCACGTGCGGGAGTGGAACCGCGGTGAGTTCGCCGCGTACCTCGACGACCGCGGGTTCGAGGTGGTCGAGCACGTCTGCCTGCCCGCGTTCCGGGTGGGCGGGTCGTGGCGGATGATGAAGGACCGCTGGCGTCTGCTGCGCAAAGGCATCAGCCACCGCTACTCGCAGGTGGCGATCTGCCGGCTGAAACCCGGTGTATCGACGGTATAGTCCCGGGATGACCTCGAACCCGATTGCCGCGTACGCCTATGCCAAATGCGACACCTGCCGCCGCGCCCTGCGCTGGCTGGAAGACCACGGCGTCGAATACGTCTTCGTCGATATCACGCAGAACCCGCCGGACGCCGCGACGCTTCGGGCGGTGCTCCGCTCGGGCCGATACGAGCTCAGGCACCTGTTCAACACCTCGGGTCGGGCCTATCGCGCCGGCGGGGTCAAGGACCGGCTGCCCGGGATAAGCGAGGGCGAGGCGCTGGAGCTGCTGGCGGGCGACGGGATGCTCGTCAAGCGTCCGATCGTCACCGACGGCGAGCGCCACACCGTCGGCTTCCGGGCCGAGGTGTTCGAGGAGGTTTGGGGCTGACGGGTGGCCCGGGCGGGTGCACGGGTCCGGGGTGCTTGGGTGTATCAGATCGTCCCGTTCCAGTTCGCCGGACAAAGCAGCACGGGCATGTCCGCCTGACGGATGATGTTGGCCGGGACGTCGCCGGCGATGAGCCGCTTGAGGACGCCCTTGCCGGTGAGCCCGAGGACGATGGCGGTGCAGCCGCGGGCCTTGGCGGTGTTGAGGATCGCCTTGGCGGTGTCGTCCGAAAACAGCATC
The DNA here is from genome assembly GCA_039819425.1 of Planctomycetota bacterium. GTDB lineage: Bacteria > Planctomycetota > Phycisphaerae > Phycisphaerales > Phycisphaeraceae > Algisphaera. The sequence goes on along the minus strand of JBCBSA010000197.1, from coordinate 1,543 downwards.
ACCCCCTCGGTCTCGACCTCGGCGGCGCGCAGCTGGTCCACGATGAGCTTCAGGGTCTGCTCGCCCCGCTCGGTCGCGTCGGACTCGTGTTCGTCTTCGTCCTGCAGCGTCGTGACGTGCGCCACGAGCACCTCGGCCGACAGCCGGTTGGCGAGGTCGGCGATCGGGTTGGCCAATTTCTCGCTGGCCCACGGCGAGGACACCGCGACCAGCATCTTGCTCTTGCTCACAAGCCTCGCTCCGGGAAGGCAGACGCCCGGGGAATTCCGGGGAGGGCGTCAGATCGAACCGCATATCGTACCGGCCCGGCGGCGGGGGGGTCAAAGGCGACGCCCCGTTGATAACCCTTCGCCGTCTCCCTACCGTTGCGTATGCCCGACCACCCCACGCCCGCCACGCTCGGCCAACTCCGCGAGACCGACTACCGCTACCGCTCGGTCAAACAGGAACTCCGCGAAAACCTCATCCAACGCCTCCGCGACGGTTCGGAAGTCTTCCCCGGCGTCCGCGGCTACGAGCACACCGTCCTGCCGCAGGTCATCCACGCCGTCTTCTCCCGCCACGACATGCTCTTCCTGGGCCTCCGCGGCCAGGCCAAGACCCGCATGATCCGCATGCTGCCGTCGCTGCTCGACGAGTGGAGCCCCGTCATCGCCGACCTCGAGATCCCCGACGACCCGCTCCAGCCGTTAACCTCGATGGGCAAAAAGGCCGTTGAAACTTCCGGGGGCGACACGCTGATCAAGTGGGTGCACCGCGACGACCGCTTCCACGAAAAGCTCGCCACGCCCGACGTCACCATCGCCGACCTCATCGGCGAGATCGACATCGTCAAGCACGCCGAGGGCCGGTACCTCTCCGACGAGTCGACGATGCACTTCGGCCTGATCCCGCGGACCAACCGCGGCATCTTCGCCGTCAACGAGCTGCCCGACCTCTCGCCCCGCATCCAGGTCGGCCTGTTCAACGTCCTCGAAGAACGGGACATCCAGATCCGCGGCTACCCCGTGCGGCTGTCGCTGGACGTCTGCCTCGTCTTCAGCGCCAACCCCGAAGACTACACCAACCGCGGTCGGATCGTCACCCCCCTCAAGGACCGCATCGGCACCGTCGTCCGCACCCATTACCCCAAGACCCTCGACGAGGCGATGCGCATCACCCGCGAAAACGCCTGGACCTCACGCAACGGCGACCAGCACACGCCCGGCGAAACGCTCCCCGAGATCGTCGTCCCCGACTTCATGCACCGCGTCATCGAGGGGGCCGTGTCCGAGGCCCGCACCTCGACCCACATCAACCAAGCCTCGGGCGTCAGCGTCCGCACCTCGATCGCGTGCATGGAGAACCTCGTCAGCTCGGCCGAACGCCGCGGCCTCGTAACCGGCGAGGACCGCGTCGCCGCCCGGGTCTCCGACCTCGCCCACGTCCTGGCTTCGACCCGCGGCAAGATCGAGCTGCTCATGGCCGACGACGGCGAGGACACCGAGGACAAGCTCGTCGAGTCGCTGCTCGGTGAAGCGATCAAGTCCGTCTTCGACGGCCT
>JBCBSA010000196.1:0-5572 GCA_039819425.1 Planctomycetota bacterium | reverse complement strand
CGACTTCCTCAAGTCCGCCACAAACAGACTGATCCGATTCATCGCCCGGACACGAGCGGTTTGGGGAGCTAGAAACGTGCCCTGCCCGGCGTAAGGCGAAGACTCCGCCCAAGACCGGTGGCCCGGCCGGCCCACCTCATCCGTCGTTTGCCTAGAGCCGACCGCGGCAGGTGGAGTCGTGGAGGGCGACGGCGGCGCCGCATCGGCGAACTTCTGAATCATGTGGTCGATCGCCAACTCGATGATCTGGTCGGTGAAGTAAGTGCCGTCCCGGACCTGTTCCGCGATCTTCTCCAATCGCAGCCGCCGGTTTTGAGGAGCCCCCCTGAACCGAGAGTCGAAAGGTGTTTTGGACATGATGTCTCCAGAGATGCGGGCAAGAAAGGGAAAAGCAAACGACTAATCGATCCGACGCCGGCACGACATTCGGAATTCCGAGCGGGCCCTATCGTGGCACGAACAATCGGGCTTGGCGAGGACACGATTGCTGCCTTTACGGATATTCTTGATTAAGGCGGCTCCTTAACTCATTTGGCTATACCCAAAGAAATTCGGGGGTTAGATGAGTGGATAGGCATTCAGATGATGCTGAAGATCGATTCACAAGTACGCGCGGCCGATGGGCGTTGACTCTCTGGTTTATGTGGCTAGGGTCTCGTGGTACTCATCCGTTCTTAGCCATTTGGACTATTTTTATGATCAGCCCCACCAAAGCCGTGCCTTCCTCAGTCTCCGACTACCAATTGCTGGGAGACTCGGGGCTGCGTGTAAGCCCGCTTTGCCTGGGTACCATGAACTTCGGCGACGCCTGGGGCACAGGAGCGGGCAAGGAAGACTCCGAAAAAATCTTCCGGGGGTACGCCGAGGCCGGCGGCAACTTCATCGACACCGCCGACCGCTACACCGACGGCCAGAGCGAGACCTACCTCGGTGAATTCATAAAAAACCACGGCGAACGCGACCGCTTCGTGCTGGCGACCAAGTACAGCCTCGTCCGCCGAGAACACGACCCCAACGCCTGCGGCAACCACCGCAAGTCGATGGTTACCGCGTTGGAAAACTCGCTCAAACGCCTGCGGGTCGAGACGATCGATCTGTATTGGTTACACATCTGGGACTTCACGACGCCGACCGACGAAGTCATCCGCGCCTTCGACGACCTGGTGAAGGCCGGGAAGATCCACTACGTCGCGGTCAGCGATACGCCGGCGTGGAAGATCGCTGAGCTACACACCTACGCCAAGTGCCACGCCCTGACCCGGCCGATCGCCACGCAGGTCGAGTATTCGCTCATCACCCGCGACATCGAACGCGACATCGCGCCGATGTGCACGGAGTTAGGCCTGGGGCTGCTGCCGTGGTCGCCGCTCAAGGGCGGCGTGCTCAGCGGCAAGTACGGCCGGGCGGAGCTCGAAGCGGTCGAGAAGGGCGACCAGCAAGGGGTCGGCACGCGCGGGATGAAGTGGAACGAAGAACGCGTCCGACTCATCGAGGGCCTCCAGAAGATCGCCGACGTCCACCACAAGACCGTCGCCCAGGTCGCGCTCAACTGGCTGCTATCGCGGCAGTACGTCCCGTCGGTCATCACCGGCCCGCGCACGCTCGAACACCTCACGTCGTCGTACGGCGCGTTGGGCTTCGACCTGACCGCCGAGCAACACGCCGAGATCGAGCGGCTCGCCCCGATCACGCTGGGCTTCCCGCACGACTTCCTGCGCCAGGGTATCGCCCGCCAGTTCGTCACCGCCGACCTCGACCTGCCCAAACGGCCCTACGGCCAGCTCCACCCCGCGGACTAGGCGGACTAGGCCTGGCCTAAAAAGTACACCTTCGAGTTCAGATCCCCCGGGCGTGTTAGGGCGCTAAGCCGAAACGGCCCCCTCAAACTTGCGTTACGATTTCACGCCGACCGTTGCAACGCGTCGAGGGCGGCCTCGGTCGCGGCGCGGGGCCAGCGGCGGTCGCGGCTGACCCGGCCGACCAGGGCCATGCCTTGCGTCATACACAACAGTGTTTTTCCGACGTCGGACGGATCAAGTCCGGGGTCGATCTCACCGGACGCCTGTGCCGAAGCCACCGCTTCGGCGAAAGCGTCGGCGATCGCGCCCAGCCCCGCCGCCAAGACGTCCGCGGTCGCCGCGTCTTGCGGTGACGAACGGCTGAAGTCGGCGGCGCAGTTGCCCAGCATGCACCCGGCGCTGCCTTCCGCGGCGTCCAGGCGAGCCCAGTGCATCAGGGCCGAGCGGAGGTTCTGCAGCGGCGTGCGCCCCCGGCGGGACAGGCGTCGGCGCAGGTCGTCCACCGCCGCGCGGCCGTAACGCGTCATGGCACGTTCTGCCAACTCCCGCTTGGAGCCGAACGTGTCGTACATGCTCTTGCGCCCGACGCCCATCCGCCGTTGCAGCTCCGCCGTGCCCGCCCCGGTAAAGCCTCGCTCGCGGAAAACTTCGACCGCTTCATCCAGAGCCGCTCCGACATCGAACTTTTTAGCGGGACCGGGCACGGGTAAAAAGTACCTATTTTTGACCAATCGGTCAAGGATAGGTATTCTCGGATTATGCCTGTTGTTCGGATCACCGTGACGCCCCCGACCACCCGAGACCAGCGGGCGGCGATCGTCGCCGACGTGACCGCCAGCCTCACGCGTCACCTGGGCAAGAAACCCGAGCACACCCACGTCGTGTTCGAGGAAATCGCCGAGGAGAACTGGGGGTTCGCCGGCGTCTTGACCGACGACTACCGCCGCGTCCCCGAGAGCGCTTCCGAATAAGCCAGACGTTGTTGCACCTCGACGCCAGCCCCCGGGGCGATCGATCGCTGTCGCGCACGCTCAGCGCCCGGTTCGTCGAGCGCTGGGCCGCGGCCCGACCGGGGTGCCGGGTGATCCGGCGCGACTTGGCCCGAACGCCCATCCCGCACGTCGATGAAGCCTGGGTCGCCGCGGCGTTCACGGCCCACGCCGCCGGTGCGGCCTGCGACGGCAGGACTCGGCATGCCCAAGCGCCGCTACGGCCGATTGCATCCGCCCGGCTTAATCCATCGTGCCAGAGCTTTGGGAGTTCGGGCCGGGTCAGGATGACGAGGGTTGATCGGACGGCACGGTGATCGGCTCGACCAGGCGCCAACGCAGCCACCATTCGGCCAAGATCGCCGCGAGCAGCACGCCGATCAGATTCATCGCCATGTCGCCCCACGAAAACGTCCGGGCCGATAGCCACAACTGCGAAAATTCTTCGACACCGATCAACACCCCGACCACCACCGAACCCGTCATCGGACGCAGCCGCCCCACCTGCAGCCGCCGGCCGTACAGCGAAACATTGACCAGCCACGCGGTCCCGCCGACCAGCAGCAGGTGCGCCAATTTATCTCCCGCCGGCACGATCGCGTTGGCGGGAGGCAACAACGCCATATTGGCCGCCGCGATCACGGCCACGAGGGAACACCCCGCAGCTATCGCAGCCCATTTAAATCCGCTCATCGGCTTGATATCCTCGCCCACGCACCACACAAACCTTAAACATAACACAAAATAACTAGACCGCAAGCTCCGTTATCGACCGCCTCGGTTTCGATTAGGGTGCTTCCCATGACTCGGACTAACCCCAGGGACTAGGCCTTGTTCCCATGACGCAAACCTGAGCCGTGTGGCTTGCGGGGTGAGGTTAACGTTCACGGCCCTGAACACGGGTGGAAACATCGACCGAATCATGGGGACATCCCTATGACGGCGGCGGCCGTAGTCGTCCCGACGGGGTTTCCGTAGACTGTGCTGCCCCGTCCAGACCACCGCCCCGGAGTTCATGCTTTGGCCAAGAAGACGATCGCCGACATCGAGTTAGCCGGTAAAAACGTATTGATGCGTTGCGACTTCAACGTGCCCCTCGACGACGCGGGGGCCGTGACCGACGACCGACGGATCCGTATGGCCCTGCCCACCATCCAGCACGTGCTGGACCACGGCGGCGCGGTCGTGGTGATGTCGCACCTGGGCCGGCCCAAAGGTGCGCCCGACCCCAAGTTCAGCCTCAAGCCGGCGGCCGATCGGCTCGGAGAACTGCTGGGCCAGCCCGTCGAGTTGGCCGAAGACACGGCCGGGGACGCGGCGAAGGCGAGCGTCGCGGCGCTCGCCGCGGGCCGGGTGCTCTGCCTCGAAAACGTCCGCTTCAACCCCGGCGAGAAGAAGGGCGACGACGACGCCTACGCCCAGACACTCGCCGACTTCGGCGACGTCTACTGCAACAACGCCTTCGGCACCTGCCACCGCACCGAGGCCTCGATGTACGCCGTCCCCCGCAAGATAAAGGAGCAGGGCAAGCCGGCGGTGGTCGGGTTCCTGGTCGAAAAGGAGATCAAGTACCTCGCCGACACGCTGGCCAACCCCGAGCGGCCGTTCGTCGCGATCCTCGGCGGGGCCAAGGTCTCGGACAAGATCAACGTGATCGACAACCTGCTGGGGGTCTGCGACCGGGTGCTGATCGGCGGGGCGATGGCGTACACGTTCAGCCTCGCCCAGGGCGGCAAGGTCGGCGGGTCGCTCGTCGAGCCGGACAAGGTCGACCTGGCGAAGGCGTTGATCGCAAAGGGTGGTGATAAGTTGGTGCTGCCGGTGGACACCCACGCCGGCGACGACTTCTCGGGCGACTGCAACAAACAGGTCGTCAAGGCCGGCGAGGTCCCCGACGGCTACGAGGGGCTGGACATCGGCCCCGAGACCGCGGCGGCGTATGCCGACCTGGTCAAGAACGCCAAGACCGTCGTATGGAACGGCCCGATGGGTGTGTTCGAGATGCCGCCGTTCGACGCCGGCACCAAGGCCGTCGCTCAAGCGATCGCCGACTCGGACAGCACCAGCATCATCGGCGGCGGCGACTCGGCCGCGGCGATCGAACAGCTGGGCTTCGCCGACGACGTCAGCCACGTCAGCACCGGCGGCGGGGCGAGCCTCGAAATGCTCGAAGGCAAGTCGTTCGCCAGCGTCGATCTGCTCGACGACGCGTAAACCCTCGTAGCCCGGAGTGTCTAGCTTGGCTCGCATCAAACACGGCATCATCGGCACCGGGGGCATGGCCCGCGGTCACGCCGGGGCGTTCAACAAAGTCCGCGGCGTCGAGGTCTTCGGCTGCTACGACGTCGCCCCCGGCCGGGCCGAGGCGTTTGCTCGGGACCACGGCGTTCGGCACGCGATGGACTCGCTCGACGACCTGCTCGACGCCTGCGACGCGGTGTCGATCGTGACCCCCGACGCGTTCCACGCCGAGCTGTCGCTCAAGGCGCTCGGGGCGGGCAAGCACGTGCTGTGTGAGAAGCCCTTGACCACCACCCTGGCCGACGCCCGCAAGGTCGCCCGCGCCGCCGAAACGGCGGCCCAAAAGCACGGCGTCGTCCACATGGTCAACTTCAGCTACCGCAACAGCTCGCAGTTCCAGCAGGCCCTGCGCATCGCCGGGTCGGGCCGGCTGGGCGCGATCCGGCACGTGACGGGCCGGTACTTCCAGGCCTGGCTGGCCAGCACGGTCTGGGGCAACCCCGCCACACACGAGGCCTGGCTGTGGCGGCAGCAGGTCCCGGC
>JBCBSA010000195.1:0-5609 GCA_039819425.1 Planctomycetota bacterium | reverse complement strand
GTGGCCGCGGTGCCGGTGGCGGGCGATGCGTGAGTCGCCGGCGTGGCCGTCGCCGACAGCCGAAACCACCTCCGGCCCGAGCGACGCTCCGTCGGCATGGTCTTTCAGGACTACGCCCTGTTCCCCCACCTCAATATCCGCCGCAACGTCATGTTCGGCCACCCCCCCCGCCCCCGGGAGTTTTCACGCCACGCCCGGAATCGCCGCGCGGACGACCTGCTCGACCGCGTCGGCATGGCCGGCTTCGGCGACGCGATGCCGCACACCCTCAGCGGCGGTCAGCAGCAGCGCGTCGCCCTCGCCCGCGCCCTGGCCCGCGACCCCGCGGTGATGCTCCTCGACGAGCCCTTCTCCGGGCTCGACGCCACCCTCCGCGACCGCGTCCGCCGCGACACGCTCGGCGTCCTCCGCCGCGCCGGCGTCGCCGTGCTCATGGTCACCCACGACCCCCGCGAAGCCTACCTCGCCGCCGACACCCTCAGCGTCATGCGCGCCGGCCGGCTCGTCCGCACCGGCCCGCCCCACGAACTCTGCCGCACCCGCCGCGTCACCCCCGATCTCGATCACACCCGCTCAGATCGGGGGGTGGATCAGGTCGAACTCATCGACATGTCCGACGACGATTCCCGCACGGTGTGATTCAATGTCCGCCGCGGAATCGTTCAACGAACGCCGCGTACTGCTCGGGCGTGTCGATCCCGGGGTGCGGCGCGTCGGCGTGGACAACCTTGATCGCGTAGCCGTGCTCCAGCACCCGCAGCTGCTCGAGCTTCTCCGCTTCTTCCAACGGCGTCGGCTCGAGGGTCGGGTACTTGAGCAAGAAGTCTCGCCGGTAGGCGTAAAGCCCCGGGTGCTTGAACATCGCAACGTGCGGCTTCGTGCCGAGCAGCTCGGCGTCGCGGTCGTGCGGGATCGGCGAACGCGAGAAGTACATCGCCCGGCCCCGCCGATCCAGCACCAGCTTCACGACGTTCGGATTGTTCGGGTCCTCTTCGGAGTCGAACGGCGAGGCGAGCGTGGCCATGTCCGCCGTGTCGTCCCCCGCCAACCCTTCTACCAGCGCATCGATTGTCGCCGGCGGCACCTCCGGCTCGTCGCCCTGCACGTTGACGACCAACGAAAACGCCCCCGGAAGGGACCCGGTTCCCCCCTCGCCACCCGCTCCTGCGTCCCGTTCCAAGACCTCGACCGCCTCGGCGAGGCGCGACGTGCCGTTGGGGTGGTCGGCCCGGGTCATCACCGCCTCGCCGCCGAAGCCGACCACCGCGTCGCGGATCCGCTCGTCGTCCGTGGCCACGACCACACGCCCGATCGTCGCGCACTCGCCGACCCGCTCGACGACGTGCTGGATCAACGGCTTGCCCGTCTCGGCCACCAGCGGCTTGCCGGGGAACCGCGTCGAGGCGTAGCGGGCGGGGATCAACGCGAGGACAGGCATGAGCAACGACATCCGCGGCGAACGAGACGGACCAAGACAATGAGCCTGAATTACCCCGCGTCGCGCATGCGATTCAGGAGCTCGCTCGCGGCTTTCTTTTGGTCCATGATGTCCTTGTACTTGATGTCGGCCTGCAGCAGCTCGGACGCCAGGGCGTTGGCCTCCTCGGCCTGGCCGAGCTTTTTGGCGCGCTCGGCCGACTTCATCAGGGCGATCATCTTGTCGTAACGCAGCTCCTTGCCCAGCGTATCGTCGGGGACGGGGTGGGCCTCGATGGCTTCGGTCAGCGTATCGATCGCTTCGTCGGTCCAGTCCTTTTCCATGAAGCAGCGGCCCAGCAGGAGGAAGGCCTGGCCCTTGCTCTTGGGCTCGCGCTTGGCGTCCTGGAGCAGGCCGATGGCCTCGTCGATGAGCCCGGCCTGGTACATGCGTTTGCCCAGCTCGTACTTGAGCTTGAGGTCGGTGGGGTAGTTCTTGACGCGTTCCTGGTACTCGCCGAGCTCGAACTGGGTTTTTTCTTTGCCGATCTCTTCGAGGCGTTCGGTGAAGTACTCGTTGCCGGGGTCCATCTCCAGGTTCTTGCGCATGTCGCGCAGCTCCCGGTTGGTCTGCTTCATCTTGATGTCGCCGATGCGGACCTTGTAGCGGTACTGGCCGGTCTGCTGGTGGGCGCGGTCGAGGAGCTTCATCGCTTCCTCTTCCTCGTCGTAGGCCTCTTTCTTCAGGAGGGCGTCGACCAGCTTGGACACGCGGTCGACGTCTTCGGGGTCTTCTTCGTACTCGGCCCGTCGCTTGGCGATGTTCTGGTCGACGACGGAGACGGCCCGGGTGTTGCCCTGCTGGGCGGCGAGGGCGTCCTCGGCGTCGGCGACGTTCTCGCGGAAGCCGCCCTCTTGGGTGCTGGTGTTGACCGCGGCGTAGTGCTCGGCCTCGAGGTTCTTCAGCTCGCCGAGCAGGTTCTGGTTGTTGGGGTCGAGCTGGATCGCGCGCTTGCAGGCGAAGACGGCCTTGTCGAACCGGCGGATGCGGGCGAACAGGTCACGCAGCTGGATGTAGTCCTTGCTCTTGGGCTTGAGCCCCGGCAGGTCCATCGCCATCGACCCGATCCAGAACGCCACCTCGCCGAGCGCGAGGTTCTCGTAGGTTTCGTCGGCCTCGACGGCCCGCTTCATGAACTCACGCATCAGCGCCGGGTCGCCGAAGTCCATCGCCCAGACCCGCTCGGCGTCGAGCATCTTGGCGATGCGGTCCGAGCCCATGCTCTTGAGCTTGTCCTTGAGGCCGGCCTTCTTGCCGCCCGACACCTTGCGCCGCTTGGCGACGTCGAGCAGCTCCTCGTGGCGGGTCATGTTGTCGGGGTCTTGACGCAGGCCGTTGACGTACATCTCGATGGCGTAGTCGAAGTTCTTGGCCTCGGCGACGGTCTCGGCGTGCTCGAAGAAGCGGCGGGCCTTGCGGGGGTCGCCCTCGAAGACCTGGGCCTCGCTGGGCACGCCGGCGGCGGACTCGTCGGGGGCGGCTTCGCCCTCGCCGCTGTCGGCGGCGGGCGGGGTGGTTTTTTTCTTGCCGAATAACGCCAAAACCGCACCTGCACAGTCAGAGGAAGGGAACCGATCGCGGACGTGTACTGTAATCTATGCGGCCCGGTCGGGCCGTCAAGCCCGGCGTCGCCGCTCCCCTCACCCCCCACACCGCCATGATCCAACTCGCCATCCACGGCGCCGCCGGGCGCATGGGCCAACGCCTCGTCGCCCTCGCCGCCGACGACCCCGACCTCCAAGTCGCCGCCGCCATCGACACCCCCGGAAGTGGGCACAAGAACGGCGTGACGTCCGACAAGCTCGATCCCTCGGCCACGCCGCCGATCGATGTGCTGATCGACTTCACCCTGCCCGACGGCTTCCGCGGCGCTTTGGCGTACTGCCGAGAGACACAGACCCCGCTCGTCGTCGGGACCACGGGTCTGACCGCCGCCGACCAGTCCGCCCTCGACGAGGCGGCGAAGACCATCCCCCTGATTCAGGCGACCAACTTCAGCCAGGTCGTCAACGTGCTCAATCACCTGGCCGCCCAGGCCGTACGCCTGCTCGGCGACGGCTACGACCTCGAGATCCTCGAGGCCCACCACCGCTACAAGCAGGACGCCCCCTCCGGCACCGCGCTGACGCTGGCCCGCGTCGTCGCCGACGCCGCCGGCCGGGACTACGACCGCTCCGTCAAGCTCGCCCGCCACGGCGACGACCCCCGCCAACCCGACGACATCACCGTCCAGACCCTGCGCATCGGCGACCACCCCGGCGAACACACCCTCTTCCTCGCCGCCCCCGGCGAACGCCTCGAACTCAAGCACGTCTCGACCAGCCGCGACAGCTACGCCGCCGGGGCGCTGCGGGCGGCGAAGTGGTTAGTGGGTCGGTCGGCCGGGCGGTACACGATGGCGGACGTGTTGGGGATTCATTAGCCGCCAAGGACGCCAAGAGCGCCAAGGAAGGCAGATTGTCCACATGAGAGAGAAACGGCCGGAGCCGCCGCCTCGCGTTGATGAACTGGCGCGGCAGGTCATTGGAGCTGCGATCGAAGTCCATCGGCATCTCGGGGCCGGATTCAAGGAAGCGGTCTACGAGGAAGCCTTGGCTTTCGAGCTTGCTCAACGCCAAGTACCTTTCGAGCGGCAGGCTGTCGTGCAGCTTCTCTATAAAAACCACCCCGTCGGAGACGGTCGGCTTGACTTGCTTGTCGGCGGTGAATTGATCGTCGAGCTCAAAGCGGTCGACGCGATGCTCCCGATCTTTTCGACCCAAGTAATTAATTATCTCCGCGCCACCGGGCACCCCCTTGCTCTGCTCATCAATTTCAACCACAAGGTCCTCAAAGATGGCATCGAACGCTTCGTCTGATCCGGCTGTCCTTGGCGCTCTTGGCGTCCTTGGCGGCAAAAAAACACCCCCGCTCCGCGCGTTCATGGAACGCCACTTCACCAACTTCAACAGCCGGGAGACGCTCGCCGCGTCGCAGGCCTACGGGCAACACCTCGACGCCGGCGGGAAGATGATGGTCACGCTCGCCGGGGCGATGAGCACCGCCGGCATCGGACGGCAGCTGGCCCGGATGATCCGTCAGGACAAAGTCCACGCGATCACCTGCACCGGAGCGAACCTCGAAGAGGACGTGTTCCTGCTGCTCGCCGGCGACGAATACGAACACTGCCCGGACTGGCGGGCGCTCTCGGCCGACGACGAAGCGGCGCTCCTGGCCCGCGGGATGAACCGGGTCACCGACACGTGCATCCCCGAGACGGTGATGCGGCACTTCGAGAACCGGCTGCTGGACCTTTGGCGGGGGGCCGAGGCGCGGGGCCAACGCAAGTTCCCCCACGCGTGGTACCGGGACGTGTTCGCCCAGCCCGACTTCGCCGACCACTTCCAGCGGCCCGCGGAAGACTCGTGGATGCTGGCCGCCTCGGAAAAAAACCTGCCGATCTTCTGCCCGGGGTGGGAAGACTCGACGATGGGCAACGTGTTCGCCGCCGGGGCGATCCGCGGCGAGTTCGGCCACGGCGTCGTGCGGTCGGGGACCGAGGCGATGACCGAACTGGTCGCGTGGTACCGGCAACAGGAAGCGTCCGTCGGTTTCTTCCAGGTCGGCGGCGGGATCGCGGGGGACTTTCCGATCTGCGCGGTGCCGTTGATGACGCAGGACCTGCGGTGGGACGGCGTGCCGCTGTGGGGCTACTTCTGCCAGGTCAGCGACGCGGTGACGAGCTACGGCGGGTACTCGGGGGCGGTGCCCAACGAGAAGATCACGTGGGGCAAGCTCGGGCCCGAGACGCCCAAGTTCATGATCCAGTCGGACGCGACGATCGTGGTGCCGTTGGTGTTCGGGTACGTGCTGGGGGATTAGGGCCTCGGGCGGTGGCGGCTATCATGTGCGGGCATGAGGGGGACGGCACGAGGCCGTCGAGGACCCGCCCGCAACCCCGGAACCCCCGGAGACGTCACGGATGCACCAGACGCGTTTCGTCACCGCCGCGATCGGTCTCGCGCTGGCCGTGGCGTGGCTGGGCCCGACTCCCGGGGCGTCGGCCAAGCCGCTGCAGATCGTGCTGCTGGGCGACTCGTTGACGGCGAGCGTCCCGGGCCAGCGGTCGTACCGGTACTACCTGTGGCGTCGG
>JBCBSA010000194.1:0-5634 GCA_039819425.1 Planctomycetota bacterium | reverse complement strand
CGCCGCGTTCGCGATGGGTTGCCAGCGGTTGGGGTTGCTCCCCGAGGGGGGGACGCCGGCGACGTTTGCGCTGGCGGGGATGGCGGGGGTGATCGCGGCGGTGGCGCACTGTCCGCTGACGGCGTTCCTCCTGGTGTTCGAGATCACGGCGGACTACCAGGTGATCCTGCCGACGATGCTGGTGGCGATCCTGGCGACGACGGTGTCGCAGCTGGTATTCCGCGACTCGATCTACGCGCTGTGGCTGCGCGACCGGGGGATCAAGATGGGGACGTACTCGGACCTGACGCTCTTGCGGCGGATGACGTGCCACGACGTGCCGCTGACGCCGGCGGTAATCGTGCACGCCGAGGACCCGGCGGCGCGGCTGATCGAGCTGGCCGAGGACTACGCGGTGGTGGACTACGTGGTGGCGGACGAGGCGGACCGGTACGTGGGGATGGTGGTGGGGCAGGACGTGCGGGCGACGCTGGTGCAGCGGGAGGCGATCCCGTTGATGATCGTGTCGGAGCTGATGCGGACAAACCTGCCGACGGTGTCGCCGCACCAGACGCTGGACGTGGTGCTGGAGCAGTTCGCCAAGCACGACGTGGCGAGCCTGGCCGTGGTCGATGTGGGGGACCGGGTGAAAGGGGTGATCACGCGGTCGCGGCTGATGCGGCAGTACCAGCAGTCGCTGAGCGAGAAAGGGTAAACATTAAAAAGACGTTCACCTACTCCGACCGCCTGCACGGCCGGCGGGGGTTCTCGGCGGTGTACGACGCGAAGGTGCGCAAGAACGCCGGGCCGTTGCTGGTGTTCACCCGGCCCAACGACGCGGGCCGGCACCGGCTGGGGCTGAGCGTGGGCCGGCGGGTGGGCAAGGCGGTAACGCGGTCGCGGGTGAAGCGGATGGTGCGGGAGGCGTTCCGGCTGACGCGGCACGGCTGGCCGGGGGCGTACGACCTGGTGGTGGTGGTTCGGCCGCACGAGGGGTTGAAGTTGGCGGACTATCAGCGGCTGCTCGGCGACGCGGTGGCGGCGGCGGACCGGACGTGGCGGAAGCGGGAGGGCTGACGCGCTGCCGTTTCCGGCATGGCGTATCGGGGACGATCACCTACGATGGACCGGCGATGCAACTGATCGACTCGACGATCGACGGGGTACGCCGGCTGCTGACCCAGCCGCTGGGCGAACTCAACCGCTGGCAGCTCACGGCCCGCTACGCCGTGGGCATCGCCCGGTACGGGGCGAACCAGCTCAAGGAGGACCGGGCGTCGCAGATGGCCGCGGCGCTGACGTACCGCACGATCTTCAGCCTGGTGCCGACGTTCGTGCTGTCGCTGCTGGTCTTCAACGCGTTCGGCGGGTTCGAGTCGGTGGGCGGCAACCTGCAGGAGACGATCTACAGCTACCTCGGGCTGGACGCGATCGCGATCGAGCAGCAGGCCGAGGAAGAGGCGATCGGCCCGCTCCACGGCCCGGCCCTCGACCCGGCGTCCGCGGCGGCCGCGACCGCCGACGCCGAAGCGATGCCCGCCGATCAGGCGCAGACCAAAGCCCAGGTCGATCAATTCCTCGCCGACCTGCAGCAGCAGGTGCAGGGCGTCGATTTCGGGACGATCGGCATCGTGGGGCTGGCGCTTCTGATCTGGGCGGCGTTGAGCCTGGTGGTGTCGCTGGAGAACTGTCTGAACCGGGTGTACCACGCGCCGCAGGGCCGGCCGTGGCACCTGCGGATCACGATCTACTGGGCGACGATCACGCTGGGGCCGGTGCTGTTGGCGGCGAGTTTTTACCTGAGCAATCAGCTGCTGAACGCGGCCGAGTCGGTGAGCGGGGTGGGCTGGTTCGTGGGGCTGCTGACGCCGTTCGCGTCGCTGGCGGTCACGTGGCTGCTGCTGCTGTTGGTGTACATGCTGCTGCCCAACGCGAAGGTGCAGTTCCGGGCGGCGGTGATCGGGGCGGGGGTGGCGGCGGTGTTGTGGGAGCTGAGTAAATGGGCGTTCGGGCTGTACGTGAAGGAGGCGGTGGGGTACTCGGCGTTGTACGGGTCGCTGGGGCTGGTGCCGTTGTTTTTGCTTTGGCTTTACGTGACGTGGATGGTGATCCTGTTCGGGCTGGAGATCAGCTACGTGGTGCAGACGGTCAAGGGCACGCGGTTTCTGCGGCACCGCGGGGAGGAGCCCACGGGCAAGCCGGTGATCGACGGCCGGGCGGTGCTGGGCGTGGCCGCGGAGCTGGGCCGGGCGTTTGCGGACGGCGACGCGCGGTCGGCGGGTGAGTTGGCGTCGGCGACGGGGCTGCCGGGCGAGGCGGCCGAGGCGTTGGCCGCCGCGTTGTGTGAGGCGGGGTTGGCCCGCCGGCTGGAGAGCGACGACGACGGCCCCGGCGACTTCGTGCTCGCCCGCCCGGCGGAGTCGATCGGCGTGGACCAGCTGCTTGGCGTGGCGCGGAACGCCTCGGCGTCCGGACCCGACACCGGCGGCGGGCCGGCGAAAGAGACGCTGCGACGCCTGCGCGAGGCCGAGGACCGCGCGGCGGACGGCGTGACGCTGCGCGACCTGCTGAGTCGTCCGGCTACCGAGTGATCGACATTTCCGAAAACACGTAAGACTCGGCGTCGACTGGGTTGACCATGAAACCCGGCAACTCGACGCGGCCGGCGAGCGCGGGGTCGTCGGTATCCCGCATCCAGCCTTCGAGCCGGCGACGCATCTCGTCGGCGGCGTCGGCGTAGGCCGGGTCGTCGACGACGTTGCGGGCTTCGTTGGGGTCGAACGTCAGGTCGTAGAGCTGTTCTTCGGTTTGCGGCCGATCGGCCCAGCCCCGTTCCAGCAGCACGTTTCTGCTGACGCTGTCGTCGCAGTTGGGCAGCACGGGGTGCGGCCGAGCGGGGAAGCGGCGGATGTATTTGTAACGCTCGGTGCGGACCGCTCGCTGCGGCTCGTGGGCGGCGTGGTAGTTGACCTCGGCGAACACCGCGTCGCGCACCGGCCGGCCGGGCCGGTCGAGCAGGGGCGTCAGCGAGACCCCCTGCACGCCATCGGGCGGGTCGATCCCGGCCAGCTCGCAGACCGTCGGCAGCACGTCGAGGTGGCACACCATCGGGTCGATCACCCGGCCGCCGTCGAACCCGACGCCGGCGAGCGTGAGCCCGACGCCCAGGCCGTGGTCGGTCAGGTTGCACTTCATGTGCGGGAACGCGATGCCGTGGTCGGTGGTGCAGACCACGAGGGTCTGGTCGGCGAGGCCGGCGGCGTCGAGCGCGTCGAGGACGCGGCCGTAGTACCCGTCGAGCCGGGCGACGGCCACGGCGTAGTCGGCGAAGTCGGCGCGGGTCTCGGGCGTATCGGGCAGCGGGGCGGGCGGGCGCACGTACCGCGTGTCGCCGACGGGGGAATCCTTGTCGTTGTGCCACTGCACGCCGTCGTCGGTCGTCTCGGTCCGGTGCGTCGCGAAGAAGCCGATGTCGAGGAAGAACGGCTCGCTTCCGCCTGCCCGTTCCTTGAGAAAAGCAACGGCCCGCTCGACGGCGAGCTCGTCCCGCGGCAAGCCTTCGGGGGCCGATACGGATCGGGTCAGCGCGTCCGGGTCGAGCGTGTAACCCAATACGTCCATACTCAGCGGTTCGGCCCCGCCGGTGAGGTGTTGGAGCCCGGCGATCGCGGTGAGGTAGCCCGCGTCCCGTAGCACGTTCCCCAAGGTCTGACGCGGGTCGTCCAGCCGGCCGCCGCGGTGGGCCAGCCCCATCATGCCGTTGGTGTGCGCGTAGCGTCCGGTCAAGAGGCAGGCCCGGCTGGGCGAACACGTCGGGTTGTTACAGAACGCCTGACGGAACAGCACGCCGCGCTCAGCCAGACGCTGGAGGTTGGGCGTGTCAACGGCGTAGCCGTACGGACTGGTGTATCGCCCGGTGTCGTGGGAGTGCAGGTACAGGACGTTGGGTTGATTCATGGGGTGGACTCGGCGGCGTGGAAGGTCACGGGAGCGGCTCCCCCGCGGTTGTCGTAGCGCTGGGCGATCGGCATGCGGCGGCCGAAGCCGAAGGCCCGGCCGGTGATCTTCAGGCCCGGAGCGGCCTGCTTGCGTTTGTACTCGTTGCGGTCGATCAGGTTGACGATCCGCAAAACCAAGTCCGCGTCGTAACCCGTGGCGTCGGTGATCTCCCGGACGCTGTGCTCGCGCTCGACGTAGCGCTCGACGATGTCGTCGAGCACGTCGTAAGGCGGCAGCGAGTCGGAGTCTTTCTGGTCGGGGCGGAGCTCAGCGGAGGGGGGCTTGTTGATGGTGTTGGGAGGGATGACGTCGTGGACGCCGAGGGAGCGACGCAGCGGGCAGGCGTCGGTGTTCATCCAGCGGGCGAGGTCGAAGACCATGGTCTTGGGGACGTCGGAGAGGACGCTGAAGCCGCCGTTCATGTCGCCGTAGAGGGTGCAGTAGCCGACGGCGACCTCGCTCTTGTTGCCGGTGGTCAGCAGGAGGCTGCCGAACTTGTTGGAGTAGGCCATGAGCAGGACGCCGCGGAGGCGGGCCTGGATGTTTTCTTCGGTGACGTCGGCGGCTAAGCCGACGAAGGCATCGGCGAGCATGCCCTCGACCGCGGCGTGGGCCGGCTCGATGGGGACGACGTCGAGCCGGATGCCGAGGTTGCCCGCCAGCGTCCGGGCGTCGTCGAGTGAACCGGCCGACGAGTACCGGCTGGGCATCCCCACGCCACGCACCCGTTCGGCCCCGAGCGCCGCGACGGCGACCGCCGCGGTGACCGCCGAGTCGATGCCCCCGGAAAGCCCGACGACAATCGACTTGAAGCCGCACTTGCGGCAGTAGTCCCGCAGACCGAGCACCAGGGCGTGATACGCCTCCTCGAGCACCGGCATCGGCGGGACTGGCTTTCGTTTCTCAGGCTCGTCGAGGTCCACCACCAACACGTCTTGCTCGAACGCCGCGGCCTGCCCGAGCAGCTCGCCGCTCGCCGAGAACACGCACGAACGCCCGTCGAAGACCAGCTCGTCGTTCCCGCCGACCTGGTTGCAGTACGCCAGCGGCAGGCCGTGCTTCTTCGCCACGTGTCCCATCAGCTTCAACCGAAACGCGTGCTTGCGCACCACGAACGGCGACGCCGAGCAGTTGACGAACAGGTCCGCGCCGCGTTCGGCCAGGCGGTCGATGGGGTTGTCGTGGTAGAGCCGGCGGCTGAACATGTCGCGTTCGTTCCACAGGTCTTCACAGACGCTGATGCCCAGCTTTGCGCCGCGGAGCTCGGCGAGGTCGACCGCCGGGCCCGGCTCGAAGTAACGCCGCTCGTCGAAGACGTCGTAGGTCGGCAGCAGGCTCTTGATGTGACGGTGCACCACCCGGCCGTCGGCGCAGACGGCCGCGGCGTTGTACAGCGAACGTCCCTCCTCGGCAGAGTCCGACGGCCAGGGCGTGCCGATCACCGCAGCCACCCCGACGCACTCAGCCGCCAACGCCTCCACTGCCGTGACGCACTCGGCCACCACCGTCGGCTTGAGCAGCAGGTCTTTCGGCGGGTAACCGATGACCGCCAGCTCCGGGAACACCACCAGGTCCGCCCCCGCGTCCCGGGCGGCGGCGAGGTCGCGACGGATCAGCGCGGCGTTGCCGGCGATGTCGCCCACGGTCGGGTTGATC
>JBCBSA010000193.1:0-5646 GCA_039819425.1 Planctomycetota bacterium | reverse complement strand
GTTGGCCGCATAAGGATCGGCGCCGGCTTCCATGTCGCGGTTGGTGGTCAGCTCGGGCCCGAGCGCGTTGCCGCCGCCGAGTTCCACGCTGACCAGGCGGACCGCGTCGCCCAGCGCGACGCGGACGGTCAGCCGGGCGTGGTCGTCGGGGTCGTCGTCGAGGTCCGTGTCGCCGGTGTCGGCCAGGCGGTAGCGGAGCGTGCCGGCGGCGAACGGCTCGTCTTCGGTCCAGGCCCCGTGCGTGTGAGACGATCGCCAGTCGGGGTCGTCGCCCAGACGCATGTGGACGACCCGCAGCGCCGAGTCGGCGAGCTGCTGGGCCCGCAACGCGTCGCCGCGGCTGCGGACGTCGGCGTGCTGGAGGCGGACGGCCAGCATCGACGAGAGGCCGATCAGCCCTACGATCGACGAGACGCCCAGCACGAGCACCAGGGCCGAGCCCGCGTCGCGGCGCGGACGAGAGAGCCGTTGATTCCCACGCATCACGGCGAGACCTCCTCCATCTCGTCGACCGCCGGCCAGTCGATGCTCTGGTAGCCCACGACCTCCGCGACACGGGCCGCACCGAGGTCGACGGTTACGGTCACGCGTTTGAGTCCGCTTTCGCTGCTCGTCGTGTTGTCCGGCGACGCGGGATCGGCCCACTGCACCGACGCCGTCCGGGTGAACCGCTCGGCCCCGGCGATCGACCGGCCGTCGGCGTCGGTCGGCGGAGATTCGGTGTGGCCGTCGTAGTCGTCGGTGTCATCGAACGACGCCCGAAGGGCCAGCGTCTCGCCGACCTCGATCCCCAAGGCCACGACGCCGTCGGGGTCTTGGTAAGGCTTGGCGAGGACTTCCTGCAGCAGGTCGTCGGCAAGGAGGACGGCCCGCTCGCGATCGGCGTAGGCGGCCTGGGTCGCGCGCGACGCGCCGACCAGGTTCATCGCCACGACCAGCAGCCCGCCGACCAGCAGCGTGGCGATCGAGGCCTCGACGAGCGTGAACCCGGAGGGAGCGCAACGAACGGGCAGGCGTGGGCGGGCGTGTTTCATCGGTCTGTTGTCTCATCCGCCGAAAAGGTGGTCCCACCAGTTGCCGCCGGAACTGCTGCCCGAGCCGCTGTCGAGATCGCTGTCGGAGGCGTCGCTCGGGTCCGTGCCGTTGATGAGGTTACTCGCGGAGTCCAAGAGTGATTCGCCGACGTAAGCACCAGGGGTCACCGCCGTCGAACCGCCGAACGCCACCCGGAAGTGGTCCATCCACACCCCGCTGTCGCTGCCGTCGACGAACAGCCGCACGAGCTGCTGGTTCGACTCGGGCGACCGCGGGTAGACGAAGCCGCCCGCGTACTCGCCGTCGATCCGCACGCCGACGGTATCGCGTTTGGTATCCACCGCCAGCGAGACGTGCACCGGCGAACCCGCCGGCCGGGTCGCGTCCACCATCGGGATGAGCGTGCTCCCGTCGGTGTCGTAGGCCCCGATGGCGACGACCTGCCCCGAGCCGTCGAGGTTGACCTGGATCAACAGGGCGCCGTTGTCGCCGTCGCGGTCCAGCCACACCCGGGCCCCGCCGCCCGCGTCGTTGTCGGATGTGTCTTCGAGCCACAGGTCCATGACGAACGGCGTGTCCGCCGCGTGGGGCTCGGGCGACAAGCGTGTGTTGTCGTGCATCTCCCATCGGCCGCCGTTGAGACTCGAGCGGTCGAAGCCCTCGGGGTTCAAGAAGTCGGCCACGCCGTCGGCGTCGAGGTCCAGCGTCGTCGGGTCCGCCTCGAAGTCGGCGTCCCACAGGTCCGTCGCCGCCTCGGGCGCGTTGGGCAGCGGCACCCGCAAACGGTGGGACACCGCGCCGGCGTCGGCGTGGACGAGCTCCACCCCCACCGATTCCACCCGTGTCCGGGTGTAGGTCCAGTCGTCGCCGACGACCTGTTCCTGGCCGTAGAGGTAGTGCAGCAGCTCGTCGCCGTCGGCCCCGGCGCTCCACGTCCCGCCGCTGTCGGTGGTCGAGAACATCACGCTCGGGGCGTCGTCGGCGGTGCTGTATTTCAGCCGCGCCGAATCCTCGCCGGTGGCCGCTTTCACCACCAACGCGACCTCTTCGCCGGAAGACCATTCGACCAAGCCCGTGAACACCGCTTCCTGCCAGTCGAAGCTGCTGCCCAGCGTCGATTCTTCGACGATGGCCTGGTCGAGCGGTGCGCCCTGGGGCCTCGCCTCGCCGTCGTCCCACCGCTTCATCTCGATGCGGTTCTGGCCGGTCGCGCCGCCCGCGTCCCTGCCGTAGAACAAGAAACGGGTCAGCCGCCAAGCCCCGCCGCCGGCCGGGGTGTGGCTCAGCCGGGTGCCGGGCCACTCATCGGATTTGACCCGGAAGTTCGCCCCCGAAGCGGCGGCCTCGTGGCTGCTGAGCAGCACTTCGGACGACCAATCGGCCAGACCCGGGAAGACCGTCTCGGATGCGGTGGTCATGAAGGTGAGCGAAAACGCCTCGACGGCGCCGATCAGGTCGTGCGGCGTGCCGCCGTCCTCGGTCCGGGTGAGCGGGTCGCCCGGCGAGCCGGACCAAGCGTAGGTGATAACCTGGGGCCGTCCGTCGCCGTCGCGATCGGGCAGGTTGATCGTCACCGAGGTCGCGGCGCAATTCAACAACTCGGTCGCGGCCCGCAGCTCGTCCCGGAACTGGTGAAGGCCCCGCGCCGCCTCGGTCGTGGCCGACGCCGCCCCGCGGTTGGCTGGCAGCGCCTTCGACGCCAACACCACCGCCGAGGTCATCCCCACCAGCAGCACGCCCATCACCGCCAGGCTCACCACCATCTCGGCCAGCGTGAAGCCGCGGCGATCTCGGAGACCAAGGGCTCGGCCGGGCGGCCGCTCGGGGGCGTACGGGTTCATCGGACCGCCACCTCCCCGGTCACGGCGTCGAGCTCGACGGTGCGCTGCGACCCCCCGACGCGGACGACCAACGTGCCGCCCGAGTCGGGACGACCGAAGCCGTCGAACGCGACTTGCGCATCTCCGCCGAAGTCGACCTCGACCAGGTCGGCCCGGTAGGGGTCCGCGCTGTAGTCGGTCCGGTACTGCTCCGCGCCCCCGTCGATCGGCGGGAGCTGCGGGATCACGGCCCGATCGAATTCGAGGTGGAACCAGATCTCAACCGAGCCACTCGTCGCGGTCGCGGCCTGCCGGGCGCGTTCGAAGTCGGCGCGTACCCGCTGCTCCGCGGCGTCCAGCCGGTAGCGGGCCACCGCGTCGGCGTACCGCGGAACCGCCACCGCGGCGACGAGCCCGACGATCAACGCCGTCAGCACCAGCTCGATCAGGCTGAAGCCGCGGCCGCGGACCGCCGTCGGTCCGAGATGTTGACGATCGGTCGGCAAGGGGACTCCGGGTCGGGGGCACGGTGACGGTCAACAAAAAAGCAGCGACACGGTTGAGCCGTGTCGCCGCGATACGGCCGGGGTCGTTGGAGGCTCGGCTAGGACAGGCCGTCCAAACATTCTTCGCGCGGGTCCGTGGCAGCGTTTTGACCCGAGGCGCTGCCGGGACCGGCGGTCGGATCGGGTTTACCGGTCGAGTAATTCGGTCTCGTTGGCCCAGATTTGGCCGGTGGCTTCGTTGTACAGCCAGCCGGTGTTTGCGGTCGCGGTCTCGGCGGTCGGGGTGGCGTTGACACCTTCGATGAGGTTGCCGCCGGCTTGGGTGCCGACCTTCAACGCCGGAACCGCGTGGAGGTACGGGCCGAACGGGTGCGTATCGCCGGGCGTCGCGCTGGTCGCGCCGGCCAGGTTCGAGTAAAGCGTCAGCTGGTCCGCGATCGAGTCTTCGTCGGGGAACGAGCCGTTGTGCTCGGCGGCGTAGAGCTCGATGGCGTTGCGCAGCACCGCCAGGTCGCCCGACAGAGCCGAATCGCTGGCCCCGGCCGCGCCGCGGCTGAAACGGGGGATCGCGATCGCGGCCAGCAGGCCCACGATCACCACCACGATCACCAGCTCGACGAGGCTGAATCCGCGGGCTTGACGTTTTTGATTCATCACTTGGGTCTCCGGGTCAAAAGCGTTGGCTAAAGTTCGGTCCGTCGCGCACCACGGCGCGGAACGGCCCAACCCCAAACTCCCTATCGGATCATGGCCCGCCGAGATTCATCCCGGCGTCCACCGATAACCAACAACGGACCCGGCCCGAGATACGCACCGGGCCCCACCACAAGATTTGTGAAAAACTAACGCACCGGGTCCAGACGCACCTTCACCCGCATCCCGTGGCCGGTCCAGACGACCCAGCGATCGCCGATCTCGGTCAGTTCCATGCGGCCCCGGCGGTCGCCGACGTGCATCATCCGACCCGCGACCATGGCGTACGCCCGGCCCTCGGCCAGGTACACCGCGTCCAGCGGGTGGTCCTCGGCGAACCGACGCGGGTCGAAGCTCTCGCGGGGCACCGCCGGCGCGGCTTCCGGGGTCGGGGCCGGGCGGTCCCACCGCGGCGACGCCCGGAACGCATCGGGCGTCCGCGGCGGCAACGCCGAGTCGATCGACGCCAGGCGGTCCGCCAGCGTGGTGCGGTCCCGGTCGTCTTCCATCGCTTCGATCAGTTTGTCCGCGGGCGTCGGCGGAGCGTCGGCGGAGGCGGTCAGCGACACGGCGGCGGCCGCAGGCCCCGGAACCCCCGCCGCCTCGGCCGACTGCGGCCCGCCCAGCGAGCCGTTGAGCAAGACGCGGTCCGCCACCACCAACGCCGCGGCGACGCCCGCCACCGCGATCAACACTTTGCGTTCTCGGGAAACTGCCATCACGCCCGAAGCAACCGATCCATTCCGTCTCGCGTCAAGCCCAACCGGGACCGAACCGCCCATTTTCTTTTATCGGTACCACCGGCAGCTCGAATCAGGCCGGTGGGGTGAGACCTCAACGCCCCGCGTCCGCGACCGATCCGTCGTCCAGCTCGGTAAACCACATCAGCGCGATCCGCGCCCGCGGCCGAGGCGCCGCGTCACGCGGCTCGCCGTCGAGCTCCAGCCCCACCACGCGGATGTCGGGGAACGCCGTGTGCAGCCGCTCGAGGAACGCCAGGTGCTCGGCGAACGACGCGGTGGCCTCGAGCCCCAGCGGAACGCGGGTGTACTGCCGGGCGGGCAGCGGCTCGCCGGGCTGCAGCCCCAGCACCTCGAGCCCCGACGACTGGGCCAGCTCGATCAGCCGCGCGATCCGGCGGTTCAGCTCCGACCGGTCCCCCAACTCGAGGGGCAGCCGCCGCAACGCCTCGGACTTCGTGTCGAGCGCCCCGGTGACCGCGGCCAACCGGGTCTCCAGCCGCTGGACTTCGGCCCGCCGGGCCGCGGCCTCGGCGAGGACCGTGTCGGCCTCCAACTCGCTGGCGCGGTTCGGCTGGACCAGCCCGGCGTAGGCCAGCAGCGTCATCGCCGACGCCAGGGTCGCTCCGCCCAGCCACACCGCCCAGGGCGGTTGTCGAACCAACGCCGGCAGCATCATCCGTCCTCCTCGGGCCGTTCGTCGCTGAAGATGACCCCGCGGATCGCGAACGCCGTGGCCGGGTGGCCCCGGAACGGCTCACGCCGCGACGCCTCGATCGTCACCGCGTCGAACAGCCCCGTGTCTTCCAGACGCAGCGCCAGCGCCGACACCGCCCACGGGTCCGGCGCGAC